>DBXJ01000079.1 GCA_002309475.1 Bacteroidales bacterium UBA1215 | reverse complement strand
CCGATGCTTTCCGCCACTTTTATTAAATCTTCATTGATAATTTTGTGCATTTTTACGGCATTTTTTAATGGTTCAAAATGGATTTTGCTATTTTTATATCCGACCATCATACCGATTTTGCCTTCCAAAAGACCATAAACAGCGGCAACACCGAATTCACTGGCGGCAATTCTGTCTTTTGCTGTCGGGCTGCCTCCTCTTTGGATATATCCCAAAACCGAAACCCTCATTTCAAATTGTGGAAATTCCTTTTTGAACGTCTCGGCAACAGTCATTGCACCGCCTTCAGTACCTTCTGCCACCATTATCAGGCTGGATTTATTCATTCTTGCTCTTTCTTGCAAAAAGTTTCTTACTTTTTCCATCTGATTTTTTTGTTCCGGCACCATGATAATTTCTGCACCGCAGGCCATCCCGCTATTCATTGCCACAAAACCGGATTCGTGTCCCATCACCTCCACAAAGAAAATCCTATTGTGGGAACTTCCTGTATCACGAATTTTGTCAACAGCATCCACAACCGTATTCAAACAAGTATCATAGCCGATAGTGTAATCGGTTCCGTAGATGTCATTGTCAATCGTTCCCGGAATACCAATTACAGGAAAATCAAAAAGTTCTATTAAATCATTGGCACCTCTAAAAGTTCCGTCTCCACCGATAACTACCAATGCGTCAATGTTGTTGTTTTTTAAATTTTCCATGGCAACCGTCAGCCCTTCCCGGGTTTTAAAAGCAGGGCAACGAGCAGACAGCAGCATTGTGCCGCCTTTTTGTATGATACCGCGAACGCTATAGGAACCTAAGGGTTGCATTGTGTTGTCTATCAATCCTTGATATCCGCCTTGTATTCCTACTACATCCAATCCATTAATAATAGCTGTTCTGGTAACGGCTCTAATAGCAGCATTCATTCCAGGAGCATCTCCGCCGGAGGTTAAAACTCCTATTGTTTTTATAGTTTTCATTTTATTTTAGCTTTCAAACTTAAGTCCAAACTTTTAACAGAATGTGTTAAGGCACCCACAGAAATAAAATCCACCCCTGTTTTGGCATACTCTACAATAGTGGTTTCAGTAATATTGCCGGATGCTTCGGTTTCGTATTTGCCTGCTACCATTTGCACTCCTTTTTTCACATCCTCCACAGAGTAGTTGTCAAACATAATTCTGTCTATACCGCCAACACGAAGCACTTCTGCCAATTCTTGCAGATTGCGTGTTTCTATTTCTATTTTTATGTTTAAATTGTTTTCTTTTAGATAGTTGTTGGCTTTTTTGATGGCATTTTCTATGCCGCCGGCAAAATCAACATGATTGTCTTTCAGCATAATCATGTCGTATAAGCCAAATCGATGATTGCAACCGCCTCCGATTTTTACAGCTAATTTTTCAAAATAACGCATATTCGGAGTGGTTTTTCTGGTGTCGAGCAATTTGGCATGTGTGCCCTCTATCAAAGAGCAGTAATATGCTGTTTTTGTGGAAATTCCACTCATTCTTTGCATGATATTCAGCACCAAACGCTCTGCTTGAAGAATGGAACGAATTTTTCCGGACACTTCAAAAGCAATATCTCCTTTTTTGACTTTTGCTCCGTCATGAATAAAAACATTGACTTGAAGGTCTTTGTCAATCAAAGAAAATACTTTAAGAGCAATATCCACTCCTGCTAAAACACCATTTTCTTTTACCAATAGTTGGGCACTTCCTTTCGCATTGTCAGGAACGGACAAAAGCGATGAGTGGTCACCGCTTCCAACGTCTTCTTGAATTGCTTCAAAAATAAAATCGTTTACTGTCATTCTATTTTTTTTCTTCTATAATCAACTTATTAATCTTTTCTACCTCGTTTTCATTTTTTTTGACAACGTAATAAATCCGGTAGGTTTCTTTTTTATTAGAAGTGTAGATTCCAATGGAAAATTTTGTGTTTTCAGAAACCGAACCGCCTTGTTTGACAGAAAAGTTGATAGGTGGATGTTCTTTAAAGAAGGCAGATAGAATATTTTCAATCTGAACTTTGCTTACATATCCTTCATTGCCTAAGATATTCATTTCCACCATAGAGTTGAGATAAGGAGAAATTTGCTGTGCATTGCCTGATGATATAGCTTTATTAATAGATGAAATAGTATCTTGCGTGGAAGATGCTGTAATCATAAGCACACATGCTAATACCGATATAAAATATTTCATTCTCATAATTAAGTTAAAGTAACTCTATGCATACAAATTTTATACCAAACTTTTCTGTGTTTATTGGTTGTACAACAAAATGATTATTCAGGATTGATTTCTATTAATTCAATTTCAAATACCAAAGTAGATCCGGGAGGGATAGAGCCGATATTTCTATCGCCGTATGCCAAGTTGGATGGAATCCAAAATTTATAAACGCTGCCTGGAACCATTAATTGTACGCCTTCTGTCCAGCCGGGAATCACTTGGTTGAGTGGAAAAGAGATAGGTTCACCTCTTTGTACAGATGAGTCAAAAACAGTGCCATCGAGTAGTGTGCCGGTGTAGTGAACTTTTACCTTGTCGGTTGCAGAAGGGTGTAAGGTGCTGTTGCCCTCTTTTATAATTTTGTATTGAATGCCGGATTCCGTTTGTTTAATATCTTTGTTTTTGGCATTTTCTTCCATAAATTTGGCACCGGCAATTTTATTTTTGTCAGCTTGCTTTTGCATATTTTCTTGCATTTGTTGCTGAACATGCTGATTGAAATATTGCATCAAGGCATCTTTTTCTTCTTTGTTGATTTTCATTTTGGAACCTTTGTAGCCGTCCACCATGCCTTTGTAATACATTTCAGCATTCAATTCTATGTTGTTTTGGTGAAAGTATTCTCCCATCATATAGCCGTTTGCATATGTGGCGGAATCTAGTTTTGTTTTAAATTTTTGAGCATTTGCATTACCTAAAAACACGCAACATGCTAACATGAATAAAGTATATTTTTTCATTTTATAAATTTTTTATAGTTCAATGTGCAAAAATACAATTTTTATTTTTAATAGGATACAATTTTTTCTACAGCCTTTTTTACAGCAGAACAAACTTGCTGAATATCTCGGTCGGAAAGAGAATAATAGACCGGCAAACTTATTTCCTGACTGTAATTTTGATAGGAGGTAGGATAATCTTCTATTTTATAGCCCAGTTTTTTGTAGAAGGACATCATTGGCAAAGGTTTGAAATGAACGTTAACAGCAACATCTTGTTCAAAAATTTCTTGTATGACGGCATTTCGCTGTTGTTCGTTTATGTTTTTGATTCTCAATAAGAAAACATGATAAGATGTGCAACGATTTTCCTCTTCATACAAGGGGACTTCAGCCCATGCATATTGAGAGAAAAATTGAGCGTAAGCGTCAAAAATATGTTTTCTTTTTACCAACATATCGTCTTGATAACGATTTAATTCCACAATGCCGATAGCAGCCATAATGTCGGTCATATTGTATTTGTAGCCGGCTTCTACAATATCGTATTCCCAATTGCCTTTTTGCATTTTGGAAAAAGCATCTTTTGTCTGTCCGTGTAAAGATTTAAAATTTAGACATTTATAAATTTCTGCATTATCAAAAGGCTTTGGCAGATTCAGGCAAATGGCACCCCCTTCCGCTGTGGTGAGATTTTTTACCGCATGGAAAGAAAATACAGACGCATCTGTCAAAGAACCGGTGTGCCGACCCTTGTAGGTAGCCCCGATTGAATGAGCCGCATCGGAAAGAACAAGAATTCTTCCTAATTGTTGTTGAATGTCGGTGACGGGTCTGAACAAATGTTTGATATCTTCTCTGGCAACCAATTGATTAATAGCATCGTAATCGCATGGAAAGCCGCCTATATCCACAGGCATGATCACCTTGGTGTTTTCGGTGATATGTTTTTCAATTTCTTTAATATTGATATTAAAATCAGAGGAATTGCAGTCAACAAAAACCACTTTTGCACCACAGTGAACAACCACATTGGCGGTGGCGGCATAAGTGTATGCCGGCACAATTACTTCGTCACCATCTTGTACGCCAAACCATCGTAACATTAATTCTAATCCCGAAGAGGCGGAATTGACACACAAAACATTATTTATACCGCAAAAATCGGCTATCAAATGTTCGAATTCTTTGGTGCGTGGACCGGTTGTAATCCATCCGGATTGTAATACTTTTACTACTTCGGCAATATTTTTCTCGTCTACCCGAGGAGGTGAAAAAGGTATCATAAATTTTTTTTGCAAAAATACAATTTAAATTGATGTGATTGATAAAAAAATGTCATTGGACAATACGAAAAGATAAATTTAAACCTGGAATTTTAATCACGAATGTTGTCAGTAATATTTATTATAGGGATTGTAACATACAAAAATACAATAAGATTGCGGATGGTTGAAAAAAAGAAAGCTCCTCGGCACGAAGAAAAAAAATAAAAAGATAAATGTTAAAAAAAATCTATTGTATTGTGATGTTAGAGTATTTTTTTTATGTAATTTTGCAAAATAATAAAAAAAAAGAAGATATGAACGAACAATCAGATTATCAACCACAAATGAATGCCCAATCGAATTCTCAAGAAAATGAGGTAAAAAAATACAAACGATTGACGGCTATCTTGTCAGTATTGTGTATTGTATTGGCAGCAGTGGCTATTTACGCTTTAACACATGTAAAAACTTATGTTACAGAAGCTCATGAAGCACAAAACGAGCAAATGGAGCTTCAAATGGAATTGGATTCCATTATGCAGGCTTACAATCAAATCAAAGGAGAGTACGGCGATTTGAATAATGAATTGACAGCAAAAGATAGTGCTATTTTGGCACAAGCAGAAGAAATTCAAACTTTGATAGCCAAACAAGGCGATTACAATCGTATTAAAAAGAAATTGGAGTTGTTGCAAAATCAAGGAAAAGAGTATGTTAACTTGTTGGATTCCTTATATACTGCTAATGCTCAATTGATTACAAAAAATGAGAATTTAACACAAGAGATTACTCAATTGAATGAAGAACGTAGCACTTTGCAAGAAGAAAAAGAGCAATTGCAGACAAAAGTCAATACAGCTGCAAAATTTAAAGCTTACAATGTTTCTTTGAAAGGCTATACTTCAAAAAATGCAGAAACACCAAAGGCAAGACGTGTAAAAAGCATGAAAGTGAATTTTACATTGAGTGAGAATCATTTAGTTTCGGCAGGAGAAATGAATATTTATGCAAGAATTTCTTTGCCGGACGGACGAGTATTGGCATTAGGAACAGGCGATAATTATAGTTTCTTAAATGATGGCAAACGTTTGCAATATACTATCAAAGAAACAATCAATTATGAAAACAAAGCCAAAACTATCAATTTGGTTTGGACATTGCGAGAAGGAGATGCTGCAGTAGAAGGACAATATCACGTTCAATTATTCACGGATGATGATTTTATTGGCGAAGCAAGTATGAATTTACAATAATATTTAAAAATAGTTAAACAATATGGAAATAGAAATTAATGATAACAATTGGGAAAATTTAGTAAATGGAGATAAACCGGTGCTAATCGATTTTTGGGCAACATGGTGTGGTCCTTGCAGACATATTGCTCCATTTGTAGAAAAAATGGCAGAAGAATTCGACGGAAAAGTTGTCGTTGGAAAAGTTAATGTAGATAATCAAGATTGTATAAATATTACATCTCAATTCGGCATAAGAAATATTCCGACATTATTGTTCTTCAAAGGCGGAGAAATTGTTGACAAACATGTCGGTGCTCTTACTGAAAATGATTTAAGAGAAAAAGTTAACAAACTTTTGTAATATTTTATTTTCAAAGCATTAAATTTTCTTTTATAGATAAAAGAAAAGGTAAAAGAAAAGGTAAAAGAGTGTCCATTATGGTTGAATGGGATGGTAATAGCAATATTGTTATCATGAATAATGGTTTGAAAGATAAAAACGAAGAACAACATTCTTCGTTTTTTATCGTTTATATTGAAAAATAGTCAAATATGAAAGCGTTTAAACACAATTTTTTATGTTCTTTAAGTGTATTGCTATTGACATGTTTGTTTGTGCCGGTAGTTTCTGCACAAATAGTTGAACCGGTAAAATGGTCGCAAAAAGTAGAATCTTTGGGAGATAACAAGGCAAAACTTGTTGTCACTGCTACAATAGAACCGGGTTGGCATCTTTATTCGCAATACAATACCGAAGGAATCACACAGCAAACTGTTTTCACTTTTGAACCTTCTAAAAACTATACTTTAAAAGGCAAGGTAAAAGAGCCAAAATATACCGAATTGAAAGATGATTTCGGCACCGACCGTTATTTTGACATGCAGGTGGTAACTTTTTCTCAAGAAATAGAAGTATTGTCACAAAAAGATTTTACCATCAATCTTTCCATTGATGCACAAGCATGTACAGACGGTAAATGTGTGATGGCCGGTACTGATTTGGTGTTTAAAATCAAAGGAATACCTGCTGTTGTTGAGGAAGTCGCCTCTGATAGTATTGCAGAAAATATAGTGGAAAATGTTGACTCCTCACAAGCAGAAATTGTAGCAAAAGAGGAGGAGGCTTCAAAAATAGAAGTATCATCAAATTTGCAAGACAAGTCTATGCTGATGGTATTTCTTATTTCATTTTTGGCAGGATTGTTATCTTTGATAACGCCTTGTGTATTTCCTATGATACCAATGACGATTAGTTTCTTTATGAAGGGTCAAAAATCACATGCAAAAGGAATTAAGTTAGCTGTATTTTTCGGGTTTTCTATCATTCTCATCTTTGCTGTTTTGGGATTGTTGCTTACGTTAATATTTGGCAAGGATGCCATGTATATTATCAGTACTCATTGGGTTCCCAATCTGCTTTTCTTTATCATTTTTATGATATTTGCTTTTTCGTTTTTCGGCTTGTTTGAAATCACTTTGCCAAGTTCGTGGATCAATCAATCTGACAAACAATCAGAACATGGCGGCTATGTTGGAGCTTTCTTTATCGCTTTGACGACAGTTTTAGTGTCGTTTTCATGTACAGGACCTATTTTGGGGGCTGCATTGATAGAAATGGCATCCGGTTCAAGCAATAGTTTGGTATTTTTTATCTCTATGTTGGGATTTGCATTTGGATTTGCATTGCCGTTTTCCTTATTGGCGGCATTCCCTTCTGTTTTGAAAAAAATGAAGTCAGGTTCTTGGCTGAATACCGTAAAGATAGTTTTCGGATTTTTGGAAATAGCATTAGGTCTTAAATTCTTGTCAATAGCCGATTTAGGTGCAGGATGGGGAATCTTGGATAGAGAAACCTATTTGGCTATTTGGATTGTCACTTTCTCTATGTTAGGATTTTACTTATTGGGAAAATTGCGGTTCAAAGGCGATGAACCGGTAGAACATATCGGCGTAGGAAGATTGTTTATGGCATTGACAGTATTTGCCTTTGTGGTTTATATGATTCCGGGTTTGTGGGGTGCTCCATTGAAAGCAATCTCAGGATATATTCCTCCTATGACCACACAAGATTTTGACATAGAACGTATAGTGGTGGAAAATGGAGGAAGTGGTGCCAATGTCAGTACATTGCCGGCTAATAGAAAATATGCCGACCAATTGCATTTGCCGACAGGTTTTGAAGGATTTTTTGATTTAGAAGAGGCAAAAGCCTATGCAAAACAAGTTAATAAGCCGATATTTATTGACTTTACAGGAAAAACTTGTGCAAACTGTAGAGAAATGGAAAATTACGTTTGGAGCAATCCTATGGTAAAGAGTATTTTACAAGAAAAATATGTAATGGTGGCACTATATGCCGATGCTAATTTTATTCACTTAGATGAAAATGACTATGTTGTCAAAAAAGATGGCACTGTTATCAAAACTTTAGGGAAGAAAAATCTTGATTATCAAATGGAACGCTTCAATATGAATGCCCAACCGTTTTATGTGCTAATTGATGCAGAAGAAAATGTTTTGACAGAGCCTAAAGCATACGATAGAGATGTAGAAAATTTTGTAAAATTTCTTGAGAAAGGATTGGAAAATTTTTCAAAATAAATGGGAAAGAAAAAAGAAATTAATACAAAAATCAGTATAAAATACAAAAAAGCAGAATATGAATATTTTCTGTTGACGCATTATACTGCAGGTATTGTCCTAACCGGCACGGAAATAAAATCCATACGGGCAGGTAAGGCAAGTTTTACCGATTCCTATTGTAGCTTTATCAACAATGAATTATGGTTGCATAATCTACATATCAGTGAATATCAAGAAGGCAGTTACAACAATCACGAACCCAAGCGTGATAGAAAACTTTTGTTGACAAAACATGAGTTGCGAAAAATTAATTCAAAGTTAAACGAAAAAGGGACTACGATTGTTCCTATAGTATTGTTTATCAACGAAAGTGGTTATGCAAAAGTAGAGATAGCACTCGCCAGAGGTAAAAAAATGTTTGATAAAAGAGAATCTATCAAAGAAAAAGATAATCGTAGGGATATGCAAAGAGGAGAGCAATATTAGTATGGAAGATGAATATTTAAAAAATATACAATCAAGAGCATTTGATTTGTTAAATTATTATCTCAATGAAAGACCGGATATGATAAGTGCCGGTATCGTCAAAGAAATGCAAGAGGCATTGCATTGTGATCAAAGATACGCTTTTATGATGCTCTTGGCGGAATATTGTCAATTGAATATATTTGGTAGTGAAGAAGATAAAGTGATGTATTATCAATTTATCGACCCTGCTATTCATATATTAAATGTAGAAGACTATAAAAATGACAAATATTATGCTTCTATAAAAATAAATCCCGCAAAATTTGGCAAGTGGGAATTGTTGCAAAAGAAATATCAACCGTTTGAAGTTTTTGTCTGCAACGATATAGCAGTCAATCCGGATGGTCGGCAAGTTCCACAAATAGGTTTGTTTACAGAAGAATTCACTTATCCGGCACTTTTAGAAAATGGTGGTATTAAGATGATACTTACACCCAACGAGATAGAGACTATGCGTCAACCGATAGCAGAGGCTACGGGAAATGTGCTTGCGTATGGGTTAGGATTAGGATATTTTGCTTTTTCGGTTTTACAAAAAGAAAATGTGAAATCGCTTACAATCATAGAAAACTCTGCTGAAGAGATAGAGCTATTTAAAAAATTGATTTTGCCACAGTTTCCACATGCTGACAAACTAAGAATAATACAGGCAGATGCATTTGAGTATGCTGAAAATCAGATGGGGAAAGAACAATTTGACTATGTCTTTACTGATCTTTGGCATGATATTCTCGAAGGTATTCCACTTTATAAGAAGATGAAAACTTATGAAAATTTATCTCCTAATGTAAACTTTTCCTATAGGGCGGAAAAATCTATCCAATGCTACATAGAACGAGTAGAGGAATAACCTTGAGTTTTCAACAAAATGACATTTTAACTAATTCATTCAATGCTATTTAGTGAGTTTCAAAAACTTATAAATTTATTGAAAAAGAATTAAATGAAAAGTGAAAAATTATTTTGCAAAATAGAGGAATAGTTCAATTTTTATTTGTACATTTGCAAATCTTTATAGAATTAAAAATAAATAATGGAAACTAATACTGAAAAGATAGCTGTAATAGGAGGTGGCAGTTGGGCTACTGCAATAGTAAAGATATTGACAAACACTTGTTCTCATGTATGTTGGTGGGTAAGAGAGCCCGAAATAAAAGAAGGTGTGGAACGAAGTGGTAGAAATCCTTTGTTTTTGTCCTCTGCATCATTGGATAAGGAAAAAATAACTATCTCTAATGATTTGAAAGAAATTGTCAATCAGGTAGATATATTAGTTTTGGTGGTGCCGTCAGCCTATATATATGCTTCTATGGAAGTGCTTACTCCTGAAGATTTTGTCGGAAAAATTGTCGTTTCGGCCATCAAAGGTATTGTGCCGGAAACCATGCAGACGGTAACAGATTTTATTATTGACAAATTCAATGTAACAGAAGACAGGTGCTGTGTAGTTTGTGGTCCTTCACATGCAGAGGAAATTGCTGCAGAAAAACTTACTTACCTGACAGCCGGTTCTTGCAAACAAGAATTAGCAGAACATATTGCAAGCATTTTCCGTTGTCATTATGTAAAAATCAATACTTCCCCGGATATGAAAGGCATAGAATTTTCTGTGGTTTTGAAAAATATTTATGCAATCGCCGGTGGTATTTTCCGTGGTTTTGGCTACGGAGATAATTTATTAGCACTATTAAATGCCAATTCTGCTAACGAGATGATAAAGTTTTTGAATGTAGTGGTACCCAACGACAAAAGAGTTTTTTGTTCGGCATCCTACCTTGGAGATTTCTTAGTAACCAATTATTCTCAATATAGCCGTAACAGGACTTTCGGAATGATGGTCGGTCGCGGGTATTCTGTTCGTACTGCTCAATTGGAAATGAAAATGATTGCAGAAGGGTATTATGCTACTCGCTGTATTCATGAAGTTAACAAAAAATATCAGGCGGATATTCCAATTATAGAGTCTCTTTACAGAATTTTGTATGAAAATGCTTCTGTAAGAATGGAGACGAACAAATTGTTGGAAATAATGCGATAATTATTGTTGAATATGAAGAATATTTTCATCTTCTATTAAAGGAAGATGATTAAATCTACGCATCAACTGGACAATTGTCAGCACATCTTTTTCGCAATAGGTTTTAATTCTTTCCAAGTTGTGATTTTCCTTCCAATAGGTTTCATGTACTTGGCTGCCATTGATATCATCTTTCGGAGAAGGAATATGAAAGATGTTTGCTAACAAATCTAAAGATGTATAGTGTTTGTAATCACCAAATTTCCACAATTCCATAGTATCCAGAAAAGTTGTTTCCCATGGTTTTTTGCCTTGCGAGTTCAAAATGAAAGGAATGGGAATATTGTGAATGAGCATTCTGCGACAAATGTACGGAAAATCAAATTCTTTGCCATTATGAGCACAAAGTTGGTGTTTGGGTGTGTTGAAATGCTTATTGAGTAAATCAGCAAAAGCTAACAACAACTTTTTTTCGTCATCATCGGCAAAAGAGGTCAATCTTACTTTGTCTTGTACGATATAACCTACTGAAATACAAACAATTTTCCCAAACTCAGCATATATGGCAGCACGAGAATACAATTTCTCGGGTGTATCATCTTCAGAGTGAGCAATTTGAGATGCTTTTATATCCCAAAAATGTTTCATTCTTTCATCCAATTCGTCATAAGTAGCTGTGCCACCAACTGTCTCAATGTCTAAAAACAATATGTTTTCAAGTTCCATAACTATTCTATTTTTAGTATTTTATAAGTAATTTTGTTAAAAGTGAATTCGTCTCCCACTTGTTTGTTTTTCATCATTTTAAAAATAGGGGCAGCTCCGGAAATGACAAAAAAATCGTGATTGTCAAAATGGAGTTTACCTATACCGACAGCAATAAAAAAATATTGTTTATCCGTAATGACAATACTTCCATGTTCTACTATGTGGTTGGTTTTAACGGGCATTTGCGAAAGTGCTTTTATGCAGTTGACAGCTTGTTGTTGCATTTGTTGCATTTGCTCTTTGCTACGTGTAAGTTTGGTGCGAAACGAATCGTATCTATCTTTGTTTTGCCCGTAGTTGTTGATTTGTTCTTGCAATTCGTTGGCAGCCGTTTCTGTCTCCGACAAAATGACTTTTTGTCGTTCTATACATGCTGCAATTAAACGTTCTTTAATACTTGTGTTCATGGTTATTTTGTTTTGTGGTTAATTTTGTAGGCAATACCGCCTCCTAAATAAATGTCAATGCAGTTGAAAAATTTCATTCTTTTTTTCAATTGACCATTGAAACTGGTAAACCCTGCAGAGTAGGAATTGTTTAAAAAAATATAAAAATTGTTTTTGATAGGAATTTCTAATCCTAAATTTACTTTCCCGCCAAAAGTAAAACCTTTTATGTCTTCGGAATGTTTGTTTTCAACAGGTGTAGGATTGTCATTGACACCATTTTTTACCAAAACTTGTTGGCCTTTGGCTTTGGTGTTGCAGACAAATTGAAAATTGGGACCGAAACTGAAATAAAATCTTGCCTTTTCTCCCACTACCAATTCAGGAAAAAAACTTATGTTGATGGATGAAATATCATATCTTGCACCTGTTGCCAAAGTAGTGGAATCGTTGAAGGCATCTTCCCGATATATCCATGGAGACTGGCGTTTCCAAATTATTTGCCCTCCCAAACGCATATTTTTGCTTAATTGAAAAGCATCTTCTTTGTAGTTGATGCTTACATAGTAGGCATTGTATTGTGAAAAGGAATAGTAATAGTTTGATTTAGCCTGTGAACAATAGAAAATCGACTGGCAATAGCCGCCTTCTACGCTTATATGTGATTGTGATATAGCGGAAATTGCCATTAGGCAGCATGTCACCGACAAAAGAATTCTCTTATTCATAAAATTGGTTAAAAATGGCGGGTAAACCCCGCCATTTTGTATTTTATTTCATCAAATTGGCGAAATTTTCGTAGAAATATGGAATGGTTTCTATCCCTTTGAAAAATTGTTCTAATGGATAATTTTCGTTAGGAGAGTGTATGGCATCGCTACTTAATCCAAAGCCCATCAAAATAGATTTGATGCCTAATATTTTTTCAAATCCGGCAATGATAGGAATACTTCCACCGCTTCTGGTCGGAATAGGAGCTTTGCCATAGGTGGTTTCAAAAGCTTTTTCTGCTGCTTTGTAGGCCGGCATGTCAATTGGTGCTACATAGCAATCTCCACCATGAAGAAATTCTACATCTATTTTTACACATTTAGGAGCGATGGATCGTAGGTAGGTCATGAATTGTTCTCCGATTTTGTTAAAATCTTGGTTAGGCACCAAGCGTGTAGAAATTTTTGCATGAGCAACAGACGGAATAACGGTTTTTGCACCTTCTCCTGTGTAGCCTCCCCAAATACCGCAAAGGTCAAAAGTGGGGCGAATACCGGTTCTTTCAGTAGTGGAGAAGCCCGTTTCTCCGCAAACATCGTCAATATCTAATGCTTTTTTGTAGTCTTCCAAGTTGAAAGGGGCTTTGGCCATCAAAGCTCTTTCGTGGTCAGATACTACCAAAACATCATCATAGAAGTGAGGAATGGTAATGTGGCCGTCTTTGTCTATCATTTTTGCCATCAAATTGCACAAAACATTGATAGGATTGGCAACTGCCCCGCCATAAATACCTGAATGCAGGTCTCGGTTAGCACCTGTTACCTTTACTTCCCAATAACTCAATCCGCGTAAACCGGTTGTGATAGAAGGTGTATCGGAGGCAATCATACTGGTGTCGGAAACCAAAATAACATCTGCTTTTAGCAAGTCTTTGTTTTCACGGCAAAAATCGTACAAACTGGCACTGCCGATTTCTTCTTCCCCTTCAAGCATAAATTTAACATTGCAAGGCAATTGATTGGTTTTCACCATAAATTCAAAAGCTTTGGCATGCATAAACGATTGACCTTTATCATCATCGGCACCACGTGCCCAAATTTTACCATCTTTTATCACAGGTTCAAAAGGAGTGGTATTCCATTCTTCCAAAGGATCTACCGGCATTACATCATAGTGACCATATACCAAGACAGTAGGTTTGGTTTTGTCAATAATTTTTTCTGCATATACTACAGGATTTCCTTTTGTCGGCATCACTTCGCATGTGTCAGCTCCGGCTTCCAAAATAAATTTTTTCCATTGATTGGCACATTTTACCATGTCGTCTTTATGGTCTGCCAATGAACTGATAGATGGAATTCTAATCAATTCGAAGAGTTCGTCTAAAAATCTTTGCTTATTTTCTTCAATGTAGGATTGTAAACTTTGCATATAAAAAATTTTTATTAAATAATGAAACAATAAATAATTTGCAAATATAGTAAAAAGTTTTGGTTCAGCGATAACAAAAGCATAATTTTGTGCATTTTTTATCGCAAAAAATAATTTTTGAAAAAATGTTAAAAAATTGGAAAAAAAATAGTTACTTTGCAGATTAAATTAATATGTAAGCAATATAAAATAAAATTTAAAGATATGACAGAAATTAATTGGAAAGAATTACCGTTCGGTTACGTGAAAACCGACTACAATGTACGTTGTTACTTTCGTGACGGCAAATGGGGTGAAATAGAAGTTTCATCTGATGAAAACATCAACATTCACATGGCTGCATCAAGTTTGCACTATGGACAAGAAGCTTTCGAAGGTTTGAAAGCCTATCGTTGCAAAGACGGAAAAATTCGTATGTTCCGTCCTGAGGCAAATGCAGAACGTTTGCAAAGCACTTGTCGTGGTATAATGATGCCCGAACTCAGCACTGAGAAATTTGTTGAGATGTGCAAAAAGGTGGTGAAACTCAACGAACGTTTCATTCCTCCTTATGGTACAGGTGCAAGCCTTTATTTACGTCCTTTGTTAATTGGAACAGGCATTACTGTTGGTGTAAAACCGGCTGATGAGTACCTTTTCCTCATTTTTGTAACTCCTGTAGGACCTTATTTCAAAGGTGGTTTCAAGGCTAACCCTTATGTGATTACCCGCAAATACGATCGTAGTGCTCCTCTTGGAACAGGTGTTTATAAAGTAGGAGGTAACTATGCTGCATCGTTAAGAGCTCACGTTGAAGCTTGTCATGGTGGAGAATATGCTTGCGAATTCTATCTTGACGCAAAAGAAAAGAAATATGTTGACGAAGCCGGTGCTGCCAACTTCTTCGGTATTAAAGATGGCGTTTACATTACTCCGAAATCTACTTCCATCCTTCCATCCATTACCAATAAGAGTCTTATGCAATTGGCAGAAGATATGGGAATGAAAGTGGAACGTCGTCCTATAGATGTAGAAGAATTATCTACATTCCAAGAAGCCGGTGCTTGTGGTACGGCTGCTGTTATCAGCCCGATTGAACGTTTGGACGATCCTGAAACCGGAAAAAGTTACCATTTCGGTAAAGAACCCGGTCCGTGGTCAACAAAATTATACGAACGTCTTCGTGGTATTCAGCTAGGAGAAATAGAAGATAAATTTGGTTGGAATACAATCGTTGAATAATCAAAATTTAGTCTAAAATTTAGTCAAAAGGGTAAAATTTCGGTTTTACCCTTTTCTTTTTTGTAAATATAAAATATTGATTTATAGATAAATATTATATTTTTTATAAACTTTTTGACTACTTGATGCAATTTTATATAAATATTGTTTGAAAAAATGTTATCTTTGCGATTTAGAAATTATCTTGATATGAAACGGAAATTGACGATACTGATAGCGTGTATAGTAGTGATTTTTGTTGCAATGCCGACAAGTGATGCACAAAATATCAATTTGAATAGCATTAGAGAAAAAGGACCTATGTTTGTTACATCATTAGGTTTTTCTCATGGATTTGTACGAATTCCATATACGCCGAGAGGAGAAGAAACATCTACCGAACCTGAAATTTTGAAAGCAGGTTTGCCCGCAGTCAGCATTTCCCAATTTATGGGTTATCAATTTAATCCATATCTTTGTTTAGGTATCGGTGTTGGTTTTGAATATTGGACAGTAAAAAATGCTTATGTTCCAATTTATGTAGATTTCCGCGTGAATATGATGAAAACAAAATTCGCTCCGGTTTGGTACATCAATTTAGGATATAGCAATAGATGGTTTATCAGTTCAAAACCTTATAAATCTACCACAGGTAATGGTTCGGATTATATTATACATGGCTCCAAATCCGGGTTGATGGGGGAAACCGGTTTTGGCGTGAAAGTAAATGTGAAATATTCTACAGCATTGAATGTATTTGTTTTCGCTAAATTTCAAGAATCAGCCCTTCGCTATTATAACGGCTCAGCTGCCTTGAGTCAAAGTATGAAACCTATTTTGGTCGATACAGACCAATCCTGTGTTTATATTTCTTTAGGTGTAAAAGCTGGAATTACCTTCTAAAGAGAAATTATTTTTTCTGTTAACTCACAAATTTTTGTAAAATTACATTTGTATGGATGCTCACAGTGGTTTCCATGTGTAATTTCTTTTAGTGTGCCGATGTCGTTTTTGGCTTTTGTCATTTTGTTCGCATTTTCCGCTATATAATCTTGTAAATCAACAATTTCTTTTGTTACATCGGTACAAATTATATCTTCAATAGTTATATGATCAAAGTCTGTTTTAGAGGCTAAGTGGACAAGATAGAATTTGTCGGGTTTGAAGTTGGCCAAATTCATAACATAATATTGGAAAGCGGCATCGTTGAAATACGTTTCGGAAAGTTCCACCGAACTTTTTACTTCATAAGCTATTAGCTGATTATTTTCTTTTACCAAGATATCCAAAATGGATAAAAAGTCTGTAGAAGAAAAAGTTGCTTCATAGATGACGGCTTTTTCTTGGTTTGCCAAAATTTCTTTTACCTTGTTTTCTGCTTTTTTTATATCAGAAGGATAGTTGGAGGCAGGAGAACAATCAATTCCATTGGGAAACAATTCCCAAGCCAACTTGCCAAAGTCGTGGCCTTGTTTGAATCTCACTTGCAACTCCGGTGAAAGGGGATCGCGGAACTGATAATAATTTTTGTAGAAATACAGTGCTTTTAGGCATTGTAGGCCGGCGATATAGGCACTTTTTGAAATAAATCCGCCACGTTTTATTGCCATAGCGGGTGGTGTAAAATATTGTTGATACCGGTTTCCAAACTGGTCAAAGGTCGGTTGAGCAAGGTTTTCATGTTGGTTATATCCGGCAACCTTCTGCTCATGTCGCCTTCTTTTAGTGGAGGCAAATGAACAATTTCTGATTTAGAATTTGTCAATTTTATAATTGTTTTTGCCAAATCCAACACCGAAGTTTCGTTGTCATTGCCGATATTGACTACTTCGTTGATAAACAAGTTATCTTCTGCAGCCCGATAGCATGCGTCAATATTATCGTCTATGTAGCAAAAAGTTCTTGTTTGTGAACCATCTCCATAGATGGTAATAGGTTTATTGTGAATAGCCATATCAATAAATCGGGAGATGACAAAATCTTTTGATTGTTTCGGTCCATAGGTGTTGAAAAATCTAAAGATAGTATATTGCAAATCATATTCTTTGTGATAAGAACGAAGAAATGCTTCTCCCACATTTTTCACCACGGCATAAGGTACGCGAGAGTTAAGCGGAGTGGTGATTTCATTTTGTGGGAATGAAACAGGTTCGCCATACACTTCTGATGAACTGGCAAAGAAAATTCGTTTTATGCTGGTACTTTTGGAGATATTTAAAATATTGCGAAATCCTTCCAAATCGTTCAAAACATGACACGGATTGGCTTGTGTGCGTTGTACTCCTACTACAGCTGCGTAGTGGAAGACAAAGTCGAAATGATAGGCGAGCATTACTTCTGCAATGTCTCTATAATTATTGCAGTCGCCTTTTACAAAACGCCAATTTTTTTGTTTGCTGTCAGGAAGTTTACTGGAAAATCCGGTAGAAAGATTATCAAAAATGATGACAAAATTTTCCGGATCTTGGATTAATTTTTCTGCCAAACAACTGCCAATAAACCCTGCTCCTCCTGTTACTAATATTTTTCTCATGCTATTTGTTGTTGAGTAAATTGATAAGATATTGACCGTAACCACTTTTTAGCAATGGTTTTGCCACTTTTCTAAGTTGTTGTTTGTTGATGAAACCTTGTTCATAGGCTATTTCTTCTATACAACCAATTTTTTTGCCTTGTCGGTCTTCGATAACTTGCACATATTGTGATGCTTCCATCAAAGATTTGAAGGTTCCTGTATCCAACCAAGCGGTGCCTCTTTCCAAAATGGAAACTTTTAGTTTGCCGTGTTCAAGGTAGTATTTGTTAACATCGGTGATTTCGTATTCACCACGGGCACTTGGTTGTATGTTTTTTGCCACTTCTACAACGGAGTTATCGTAGAAATAGAGTCCCGGAACAGCATAGTTGGATTTGGGTTGTTTGGGTTTTTCTTCAATAGAAAGAGCCTTGAAATTTTTGTCAAATTCTACTACGCCATAGCGTTCAGGATCGTTGACATGATAAGCAAATACGATGCCTCCATCGGGATGCGTGCAATTTTTGATATTGTTTTCAAAGCCGCTGCCATAGAATATGTTGTCACCGAGGATGAGGCAGACATCGTCTTTGCCGATGAATTTTTCACCTAAAACGAATGCTTGTGCGAGTCCGTTGGGGACTTTTTGTACTATATAACTGAATTTACAGCCTATTTGTTCGCCGCTGCCTAATAATTTTTTAAAATTAGGCAAGTCAGAAGGTGTGGAAATAATCAATATTTCTCTAATTCCTGCTGACATGAGCACACTAATAGGGTAGTAAATCATAGGTTTATCATAAATGGGCATCAATTGTTTGCTCATTGCTAATGTTAAAGGGTGCAAACGAGTGCCGGCACCTCCTGCTAAAACAATTCCTTTCATTTTTATCATTAAAAAATAATTTGCAAAGATATATTAAAATTGGCAGTTTTTCAACAAAAATGCAAAAAAGTTTTTACAACAAGACAAAAATTACCCATTTTTCCTATTAGAGAAAGTGGTTGCCAAAGGTAATCACACTTATGTATAACAAAATATAAATGGTAATTTGTTTAATTCAAGTTGCTTTTCCAATAGTATTAGCATTCGATGTTTTCTAATTGTCGGAAAAAATCAGGATAAGACTTGTTAACACATTCTGTATTATCTATTTGCAGGTGTTTTATTTTTGTTTTCAATAAGGCAAGACTCATGGCTATACGATGGTCGTTGTGAGACGAAAAACTATATTGTTGCGGAAATTTTTGTTTATATGTATTGATTATCAAATCGTTCCCGTTAAAAGTAATAGAGGCAAAATCGTGCAATTCGGTTTGAAGAGCAACTATGCGGTTGCTTTCCTTGTATTGAAGGTTACCGACATGAGAAAGTATGGCATTGGTTTTTGTGCCCACACAGACAACGGCTAATAGAGGTACAAGGTCTAAGTTGTTGTGGCAGTCAAATAAAAAATTGTTTACAGGAGATGAAACTTTTTTTTCTATCAAAATGCCATCGGGGAGAAAACGGGTGTCGGTGCCAAATTGTTCAACTATATCAACAATAATGCTATCTTTTTGATAGTCAGATTTGTGCATATCTTTTAATAAGATGGATATTTTTTGGTCTAATGTAACCCAACCCCACCAATAAGCCGCAGAAGACCAATCTTTTTCCACTTTTATTTTTTTAGCAGAGGTATTGTAGAAACCTTTGTAAACAATTTTATTATCAGCAAGTTGTATGTCAATTCCTAAATCTTGCATCAAAGCAGCGGTTTGTTGTATGTATTGCAAAGAATAAGTCAGGTGATTGAAAGTGATGGTTTTTTCCCCTTCGAAAAGTGGCAAGATAAGCATCAAGGCAGAAACAAACTGGCTGCTTTTTTCCGCATTGATGTCAATATGTTTGAATGACAGTTTTTTACAATTTATTTTCAAAGGAGCAAAGCCTATATTATTTATATATGTAATGTCGGCACCAATTGATAGTAGTGCGTCAACAAGGTCGCTGATAGGTCTTTGGCGGAGTCGTTCTGTCCCGTCCAAAATCCAAGTTCCTTTTTGTGTGCAAAGATAGGCAGTGAGAAAACGAAATGCAGTGCCACAATCATTAATATTAATAGTAGCATTTTTTTGAGTTTGTATGGTATTGAGGGCAGTTGCTAAAATTTGTGTGTCGGTAGAAGTAGAAATATTTTCTATTTCTACATTTTGTCGGAGTACATGTTGCAACATGAGCAATCGGTTGCTAATACTTTTTGAAGCGGGTATGTCAATTTCGTATCTCATTCTGCAAAGGTAGCATTTTTCGGCACAAGATTTGCATAAAGAAGGTGAGAATTTTAATTTTATGATAAAAATTCAGTCAATTAATAAAAAAAATGATATTTTTGCAAAATAAATAAATAGACTAAAAAATAATAAATTATGAAAGTGAAAGTTTTAATAATCACAGCGTTAGCACTTGCCATGTCTGCAGTTTCTTTTGGACAAAATTCTTTTACTGTAGATGCCGGCGATGGTGGTACAGGGAATTTGGTATTAGAACCATGTGAATTGGGAGGAGGAATGCCATTTATGGAAGTATTGAAAGAAAGAAAATCCAATAGAGATTTCCAACCGGCAGAGATTGAGTCAAGACTTTTGTCAGGTTTATTGTGGGCAGCCAATGGCATCAATCGTCCGGGAGAAAACAAAAGAACGGCTCCGTCTTCCAGAAATTCACAAGAAATAGACATTTATGTACTTACTAATAATGGAGTATATTTGTATATGCCGGAAGATCAGCAGGTAAAGAAAGTTAGAAGCGGCGATAGTAGAAAAACCGTTATTAAAAGCGACAAAGAGATGAATGCTCCTATCGTGTTGTTGTTGGTAGCCAATTATGACAAGATGAAAGGTTATGAAACAGCCGATAGAGATTTCTATGCACCATTAGATTGCGGATATGTAAGCCAGAATATCTATTTGTATTGTGCTTCGGAACATTTAAGAACGGTTGCCATGGGCAATATAGACAGAGTGGCAGCTGCCAAGATTCTCGGCTTAAAAAATGGAAAAGTGATGCTGGCACATCCTGTTTCTATGGATTAAAATAGGCTAAAAACGATTAAAAAACAGCAATTTGCCGAGGTAAATTGCTGTTTTTTTTGCACATTTTGAAATTGTAAAAAGTTGATTTTCAAACAATACGTTTTTGCAAAGGAAGTATAACGACAAAAAAAATAGTTTTTAACAATTTTGTATTGAAAAAAGTACTAATTTTGCACGCTCAAAAGTACCGTATTATTATCCACAAACAAAGAAGGTGAAATATTTGTTTGTAAAAAAATTGATTAGTTAATAAAGTATTAGTAAAAGAAAAATGAACACGTTAAGTTACAAAACCATATCAGCCAATAAGGCAACGGTGAATAAGGAATGGTTGTTGATAGATGCAGAAGGAGAAGTATTAGGTCGTTTGGCATCTGTAGCAGCTAAATTGTTAAGAGGTAAACACAAGACGAATTACACACCGCATGTAGATTGTGGAGATAATATAGTTGTTATAAATGCGGATAAAATTCGTTTAACCGGCAGAAAGATGACCGATAAAGTATATGTAAGACACACCGGTTATCCAGGCGGTCAACGTTTTACCACTCCAAAAGAATTGTTAAATAAGAAACCTGTGGCAGTAGTAGAGCATGCAATAAGAGGAATGCTTCCAAAAACAAAATTAGGAGATGCTATTTATCGTAATTTGTATGTATATGCAGGTGCAGAGCATAAGCAAGAAGCACAAAAACCACGTTTAATTAACATTAAAGACATTAAATAGTTATGGCAGTAATAAATACATCAGGAAGAAGAAAAACCGCAGTTGCACGTATATACATGTCTGCAGGTGCCGGAAACATTACCGTTAATGGTCGTGATTACAAAGAATATTTTCCAACCGGTACACTTCAATATGTAGTAACACAATCTTTGCAATTGACCAATGCAATGGGCAAATACGATATCAAAGTCAATCTTGACGGAGGTGGAGTACAAGGACAAGCTGAAGCATTGCGTTTGGCAATTTCAAAAGCTATGTGTGAAATCGATCCGGCTAATCGTTTAATCTTGAAACCTCAAGGATTGTTAAGTAGAGATCCTCGTATGGTTGAACGTAAAAAGCCCGGTCGTCCAAAGGCAAGAAAACGTTTCCAATTCAGCAAACGTTAGTATTAAGAATTATATTATTAGATTACAAAGCATTAGTAAGTGTTTAGTATCTAAATTGGAAAGATTTTCGGAGTATTTCGAGACTACTTTTCAATTGAGTAAATAACAGAATGTAAACATTAAAAAAAAGAGAAAATGTCAAGCGTAAGTTTTAACGAATTGTTAGACGCAGGTGCACATTTCGGTCACCTAAAAAGAAAATGGAATCCAAACATGGCTCCTTACATCTTTATGGAAAAAAATGGTATTCATATCATTGATTTGCATAAAACAGAAGCCAAAATTAATGAAGCAGCAGCAGCTATGCAGCAAATTGCCCGTACCGGCAGAAAAATCATGTTTGTAGCAACAAAGAAACAAGCAAAAGACATCATTGCAGAATATGTTGGTGCAGTAGGTATGCCGTACGTTACAGAACGTTGGCCCGGTGGTATGTTGACAAACTTTGCCACTATCCGCAAAGCTGTTAAAAAAATGTCTACATTGGACGATTTGATCAATAGCGACCAATGGAAGAATATTTCTAAACGTGAACGTCTTCAAATTCAACGTGAACGTGCAAAATTGGAAAAGAACTTAGGTTCTATTTCAGAAATGAGTAAATTGCCGTCTGCTTTGTTTGTAGTGGATATCCTAAAAGAACATATTGCTGTAGCAGAAGCAAAAAAATTGAATATCCCTACTTTTGCTATCGTGGATACCAATTCAGATCCCAATGCAGTAGATTATGCTATCCCTGCTAATGACGATGCTTCGAAATCCATTGCTATTATTGTAAAAGCCATGTGTGATGCTATTCAAGTCGGCTTGAATGAAAGAGCTTTGGACAAGGACAAAGTCGAAGAAGAAGCAGAAGAAGAGGTTGCAGAAGACAAAAAAGAAGAAGAAGCTGCACCAAGAACTGGTCGTAGAAAACGTATCAATGAAGGTGAAAATGCAAGTGAGAGACAACCTCGCAGAAATGTAAGAAAATAAATTGTTGAACATCTAAAATTTGAAAATTATGGCTATAACAGCTGCAGAAGTAAACAAATTAAGACAAATGACCGGTTCCGGTATGATGGATTGCAAAAATGCTTTGGTAGAAGCAGAAGGCGATTTTGACAAAGCCATTGATATTTTACGTAAAAAAGGTCAAAAAATAGCTGCAAAACGCGCTGATAGAACTGCAAGTGACGGATATGTATATGCACAAGTAAGTGCTGACAAAACATTCGGTACAGTTGTAATGGTTAATTGTGAAACAGATTTTGTTGCAAAAACGGAAGATTTTATCGGTTTTGCTAAAAAAATCAGCGATTTTTCCATTGCCAACAAAATACAAGATTTGCAAAAACTTTTAGATGCTCAAATCGAAGGCAGAACAGTTGCTCAATTGTTGACCGATATGACAGCTAAAACAGGTGAAAAAGTAGAATTGAATCGTTATG
This sequence comes from Bacteroidales bacterium UBA1215, assembly GCA_002309475.1. Classification (GTDB taxonomy): domain Bacteria; phylum Bacteroidota; class Bacteroidia; order Bacteroidales; family WCHB1-69; genus UBA1205. The sequence goes on along the minus strand of DBXJ01000079.1, from coordinate 6,925 downwards.
AAGTTATCAATCAACCTTTCGTATCTTGCTACAATCACAATGGTAATCGTTTGGCTGTTATTGTTGGCTTTGACAAACCATGTGAAGGCTTGGATGTAACCGGTCACGAAATTGCTATGCAAATAGCTGCCATGAGTCCTATTGCAGTAGACGAAGCATCTGTTGCTCAAGAAGTGATAGATCATGAAATTGAAATTGGCAAAGAACAAGCCATCAATGAAGGTAAACCTGCTGAAATGGCAGAAAAAATTGCTAGAGGTCGTTTGAACAAATTCTTCAAAGAAAATACTTTGATGAACCAAGAATTTGTAAAAGACAACAAAAAAACAATTGCTCAATATTTGAAAGAAACAGATGCAAGTGTTAAATGTACCGGTTTCTTCCGTTTGCAATTGGGAGAATAATCATTGTAATTAAAATTTAATTAGTTAAAAAGGCTGTCTTAGGACAGCCTTTTTTTTGTTATTATTATAGTGATGTTTGTTTGAAGCGAAAAAGTGTAGCTGGGACGCGTCATGGCACGTCCTTACAATTGCAATTCGGATATTTTAATTAGCAAATATGTAATTTATCTATACAATTACCATCATAAATGGAGAACAAAATCCCCCGCCTTGCAGGCACCCCCTAAAGAGGGGAATTTCCCCATTCTAAGGGGAAGTAAGGGGGATTTATTTTCCATTTTCTTCTTCGATTTTTCTCTAATGCGGAAGGATGGAATTTGCAAACGTAATTCGTTTAGAATGGTATCCTTATCTACTATCCCATTCTTAAATATTTGTGTTATGAATAATGCCTTTATTTTTTGTTACTTTTGTATCATGACAAAAGTAAATAAAAAAGGTTCAAGACAACTTTAGAAACAAAGATATTGTATAACAGATTGAATATTTGATAAATATAGTCAAAAAAATGTTGCAGATTTACACAAGACAAATTAGCGATGTTATCCTTCTTTTTTGTTGAAGCATGTTTTACATCTTTTCCGCCATAGAAACTTCTTTCATGGCTTTCCTATAAAGAATAAATACAGCAATGAAAAAAGAAAAATCGAATAGATGGAATAGATGGAATAGAGAGGTATAAGAGAAATACTTGTCAGCGTGAACCACTGTTTCTACTATTAAATTGTATTTATTTAGAATATCATACAAAAAGTAGAAAGAAAATTTATTAATCACAACTATGATTAATATAATAGCGAGGGAGATAGTAATCCGATGTCGTTTTTTTATCAGCAAATATACGGCTCCTATAGTAAGCAGTAAATACGTCAGGTTGGCAGTGATATTAATGGGCAATGGATTTTGTAACCCCCTGCATTGAAATGCAATGGTATGGATAGTTCCCAATAAGTAATCGAATGTGAAAATAAAGAGTACTCCACCATAGAAACAATGTGAAAGTGTATCTGATGTTTTTGTTTCATTGTTTTTATTTTCCAAATGGTAGTGCCACCACAAATAGGCTAAAACAAGAAGCATTCCTGCTATTGCTGTGCATGCACGTGTGTTGACCAAAATATTTCCTGTGTTTAAATTTTCTAAAATAGAATAATTGAAATGGGGTTGTAACAAGTAAGTTTTTATAAAATATTCCGCTATACGCAATACTTCTATAAGCACTCCGATTGCTATTAGATGTTTCCATTTGATATCGGGAAGAAACGGCTTGCGAAAAACATAGAAAAAGAGGGTAAGTTCTATTATAAAAATACCGATTTCTACGGGAACAGGATTGACGAGAAATTCCAAATCTACTTGGAATAATATAGCAATTCCACAAATGTAATAAAATAATTTATATAGCAGTATTCCGAATAGGAAATAGCAATATTCTAAATGGTTGTCAGTAGAGATTTCCTGTTGCATAGTAGAACAATTATTTATTTACACATTTTGTAGGCTTCTTCGTGTACTTTAGAGCGGATACTCATGGTGGTGAGTTTGTTGTTTTCTGCGTTGGGATTGACGCGGTTGGACAAGAAAATATAAATTAAATCGTATTGTGGATCAATCCAAACAAAAGTTCCGGTAAATCCGCTATGGCCATAGCTAAGCGGGGAGGCTGCATCACAACAAGGACTTGCCGCATGGTTTCTTGCAGGTTTGTCCACCCCCAAACCTCTTCTACAAGAACTTGTATTGGGGAAATAGTAAGAGGTGAATAAATTAACCGTTTCCGGTTTTAACAATTGCTGTCCGTTGTAGTTGCCTTCGTTGAGCAACATTTGGCAGATGATATACAAATCGTGGCAGTTGGAGAACAATCCTGCATGTCCGGAGACACCTCCAAACATAGCCGCCACTTGGTCGTGTACGTAGCCTTGTAGGTGTTGTTTGCGGAACAAGGTATCGTTTTCGGTAGGGGCAATGTTCGCCTGATCAATCGATTGCAAAGGATTGAAATGCGTGTTGTGCAGATGTAAAGGAGCATAGAAATGTTTCTCTACAAACACATCTAAAGGCATACCGCTAATCGATTCAACAATTTGTCCTAAAAGATAAAAACCGATATCGCTATACAGGTAGTTGCTATCTTTCTTCAAAGTAGCCGACTTGACTTTTGTCCACATGGTGTCAATATAGTCGGTTTTCATATAAATATTTTGTGCCACACAGACGGCAAATTCGGGAGAATAGTCGGATTGGTAGATGTCGCTTCGCAAAGAGTGGTCTTTGTTGAGGGTGGCGGTATAAAAAGGTATCCATGCCGGCAAAGACGCTGTATGCGTGAGCAGTTGATAAATTTTTATCTTGGCTTTGTCAGAGTTGGCAAAAAATGGCAAATATTGAGCAATGCTATCGTTTAGATGAAGTTTGCCTTCATCGTACAATTTCATGATTGCCAAAGTGGTTGCCATCATTTTGGTAACAGATGCCAAATCATAAACAGTTGATTCTTTTACCTTTACTGTGTCATGATAGGAAAAAGTTCCGTATGATTTTTGATAGAGAATATGCTTGTCTTTGGCTATGAGTATTTGACAGCCGGGCATGGCCTTGTTTTTGATGGCATGATGAATAATGTTGTCAATTTCTTTACCGTGATGTTGTACAAGGAGTTGTATTTCCTCAGGAGTTTTGCCCACTTTTAGGCCCGTATATAGCGGAAATTGCTTCAAGGTGACGGGCAGTTTGCCTGAAACAGGGTTGATACCGCAAAGAGCATTGGCAAGGGCTTTTTCTGCCATCGGCAGGGGGTGGTAGCCGACCAAAATGGCGGCAAACCTATCTGCAAAAGGCAATTCATCAATGGCATACGGATTGCCGGCTACAACCAATATCACCGGAATCGTATCCATGGTCAGTTGGTTTAAAAATTTGATAGTTTGATCCGATAGCCCGTAATGGTTGGTAGGATATTGATTGAGATTAGATAAGCTGACAATGATATAGTCGGCAGATTTTTTTGCAGTTGCAATTTCTGTTTGTTTGCTACCGATGGAAGTTTTTGCTTCAATGGTGGTAATATCAGCGTGTCGTTGTAGGATTTCTGCCAACACATTTTCACCGCTTTTTGCTTCCCGAAGATACAATCCTTTTTTGTCAGCAGAAAGAGGAATGATATTCTTGTCGTTTTTCAGCAAAGTGACAGCCTTTTGCATCAAAAAGTCGTTCAAGTCGCTACTTTCCGGTGTGTTGATATCGTCAACAACATGGTCAAGAGAGAGTGTATTGGCATTATTGACAACATATTTCTCCTTCATTTTCAGCACTTTAATGCATTTTTTGTTAATATCTTCCACTTCCAAACGACCATCTAAAATGGCTTGTTTGATAGATAGAAAAACCGTTTCAAGTTGACCGGGCAATAGCAATACATCGCAACCGGCCATCAAACATTGCACTTCTCTTTCACCGGCGGGAAACAATTTGGTGAGACCGCCCATATCTATGCCGTCAGTGAAGATGAGACCATTGAAATTCATGTTTTTTTGCAGCAATTCGGTAGTGATGATTTTAGAAACGGTGGCAATATGTTTAGGAGTGGAGTCCAAGGCCGGCATATAGAGGTGCCCCACCATTACCGCATCCACACCTTGCTGAAAAAGATATTGAAAAGGGAGTAGTTCCACTTTTTGCAGTCTTTCTAAAGGTTGATTGACGGTTGGAGCATCTTTGTGTGAATCTGTTTTTGTATCTCCGTGACCGGGAAAGTGTTTTGCACAAGCCATCACGCCATTGTCTTGCATGCCTTTCATATAGGCAGCACCGCAAATTGCCACCTGCCATGGGTCGGCACCAAAGGAACGGCTATTGATAACAGGGTTTTCAGAGTCAATATTTACATCTATACAAGGTGCAAAATTGACATGGATACCCATTCTTTTGCATTGTTGTGCCATAGAAGCTCCCATTTGATAAATCAAAGCGGTGTCTCCTCCTGCTCCTAATGCCATTTGGCGAGGATAGAGGGTTACACTGTCCAAACGCATACCCAAACCCCATTCTCCATCTATGGCAACCATCAAAGGAATTTTGCTGACAGCTTGAATTCTGTTGGTTAATATTGCTTGGCGATAGGGACCTCCTTGGAAAAAGCAAACACCACCCACTTGATATTTGTCAATATAGTTAATAATTTCTTGGCAATATTTTTCATCTTTGTTGGAATGAATACGTATCATCATCAGTTGGGCAATTTTTTGATCCAAAGAAAGTGTCTGGAAAACAGAATCTGCCCAAGAATAGTTATTGTTGGAGCAAGTTGTGGTAGAACTTGTTAGCGAACAAGTGGAAACGGCAGCAAAAATGATTGTCAAAAGAGTGATAACGTATTTATTATGCATGGATGGTTCAAGATTAACTTTTACACTGCAAAGTAAAACAAAACAAAGATTTAAAAAGTTTTTGTTATGTCATTTTTTTTAACATAATTTTGTTGAATGGTGCCTTGTATGAAAAGATTGATTTTTTACTAAAAGATTACAATAAAAATCGCTGTTAATCGTTAGGGAAAACAAAAAAAGACGATGATTCAATTTGAACATATAAATATACTTTACGGTTTGTTGTTGGTGCCGGTGATGGTGGCGGTATATATTTATTTGTACTACCGACATAAAAAAGCAATGGCAGAATACGGAGAATCTTCTTTGTTGTCCGATTTGATGCAAGACAGATCCAAAGCCATGCAGCATGTTAAATTCATTATCTTGAGTTTGGCATGGTGTGCCATGATTTTTGCCTTGGCCAATCCGCAAAAAGGGAGTGGTCAGGTGACCGAAAAACGAAAAGGTATCAATATCATGTTTTGTGTGGATGTTTCCAACAGTATGTTGGCAGAAGATTATGTCCCCAACAGAATAGAAGCCGCCAAGCGTAGTTTGATATCGTATATTGACAAATTGAAGGGTGATAGAATCGGTGTGGTGATATTTGCAGGAAAATCGTTCGTGCAGTTGCCGATTACATCAGATTATGCAGCCGCCAAAATGTTTGTTTCCAGCATTTCTCCCTATCAAATTGCCACACAAGGAACAGATATAGCAGGTGCTATCGACCAAGCCGCCGCCTCTATGCTGACGACTATCAATTTGAAAAATCCCAATTCCAAGGCCAAACAGAACAATGTGATAGTAGTAATTTCCGACGGAGAAGATCATTTTGATGAAGCTGCAGAAATAGCAGGCGACATAGCTAAAGAACAAGGCATTAAAACTTATACCATCGGTGTGGGAAGTAGCAAGGGAGAACCCATTCCTATTCGAAGAAATGGTCATATAGAATACAAAAAAGATAACGAAGGCAATACAGTAATTACCCGGTTAAATGAACAAACATTGCGAGATATAGCCCTTGCAGGGGAAGGTGCTTACATTTATGCCAACAATTCATATTTAGGTTTTGACAAATTGAGTCAGGAATTGGATAAATTGGAAAAGGCAGAAATAGAAGATGTTACTTATGCAAGATATGAAAGCAAATTTTATATTCCGCTGGCAATAGCCTTGGCATTGTTGGCAATAGAAGTATTTTTGTATAAACGTAAATTGTTTAATTTTAAATTGTTAAATAAGATAAAACAACATTCTATGTTGAAAATTATTTTATTGTTTTTGTTGAGTCTATCTGTATTGAACGGTATTCAAGCGCAGACCCATAGCGAGTTGCAATCCATGCGAATGGGCAATAAGCAGTATTTTAAAGCGGAGAAGCTAAACAAAGATGTGGCAAAATTGCAACAGCAAAATAGAAAAAGCAATGAAAGTATTATTGCCGCCAAACAGGCACAAGCACAAAATTTGTATCAACAAGCCAATACCAATTATATTAAAGCCAATGCCTCTACAGGAAATTATTATAAAAGCCTTTACAATCAGGCTGCCAGTTTGTATAAACAAGGCAAATACGAGGAGGCGACTAAAAAATTAGATCCTGTAGTCAATAACGGACAGGTAAGTGACAGAGTAAAAGCCAAGTCTTATTACAATTTGGGCAATAGTTTGGTGCAGGCGGAAAAATATCAAGAGGGTATCAATGCCTACAAACAAGCATTGAAACTCAATCCTAAAGATATGAATGCCAAGTATAATTTGGAATATGCTAAAAAGAAGTTGTATGTGCAACAGCAACAACAACAACAGCAACAGCAAAACCAAAATCAAGACCAACAACAAAATCAGCAAGGTCAGCAAAACCAGCAAAATAAAGATAATAAGGACCAGCAAAATGGTCAAAATCAACAACAAAACCAGCAGGATAAAAATCAACAGCAGAACAAAGATCAGCAAAATCAACAAGACAAAAATAATCAAAACGGCGACCAAAAGCAGGAGTCGGCAGCAGACAGACAAAAGCGGGAAATGGCAAAACGTCAGTTAGATGCTTTGCAGCAAAATGAAAAAAACACGCAAGAAAAAGTGCAACTGATGGAACGCTCGGCAAGGTCGGTAAAACAAGAAAAAGATTGGTAGGATGAA
>DBXJ01000059.1:54122-89262 GCA_002309475.1 Bacteroidales bacterium UBA1215 | reverse complement strand
GGAATAAAAAACCAATAATCAAAACGATCCATCCATCCTATACAACCGGTTGAAACTGCACAATAAGCATAATGCCTCTTTGCACCGCAGTGAGGACAAGTACGCACAAACACTTCACCTTCTTTCTCTCGCACCTCATCCACTGTTTTATACAAACCTTTGATTGGGATTTTTTCGCCACACTTACCACATGTTACATAATAACTCATATTTTATTGTTTTTTTATCGTTTCTTATATTTATTTTTAATTTTCTATGTCGCTCTCATTGGAAGAACCTTTACATTCCCAGTCCACACAGTCAAAAAATACCTTGCATTCTCCTTCTACAAGATAGGGTATATATAGGTTTTTATAATAATAAAGAGCTCTAGAAACAATTCCTCCTACTGTATAATCCGAATTTTGGGGATATATAAGCACATCTTTGCCATAAATTTGATAAAGGTGAAAAGTATATTTTTCTCCAACTTTTATTTGCTCCCCGTTGTTGTTGTTTAATCTTGTTGTTAATATCCAAAAAGCATATCCACTATATGGTTCTGCATATCCATGAAGAACATATAATTTCTTCTTTTTCAAGTGATTGTTCTGCAGAAAATAGGCATTTGCTGTTTCAATATAATCCACATGAAAATACATATCTAATAGTTTGTTCCCATATTGTTCGACATCCATTTTTCGAATAGAGAACTTATGATAAAAAGAAGAATCATTTAACTTTTTACTCCAATATTCCCAATTTTGCAAACTGGCTTTAAAATATTTTTTTTGATTGGTATATTTCTTCCCGTCCCTTGTATATACAACGCCCCAGTCGTTCTTCTTAGGTGGTGTGCGAGAATATATTCTATTTTGACACATTCCCTGCAAAGAAATCAGCAAAAGCAATAATATTGTCAAATATTTCATTTTCATTGTCATTCCTCTTTTAATAGTCTTCAACCAACTTATTCACGTAGTCGTAATACCCTTCTTTATCTACTTTTTTCAATTTATACTTATTTTCTTTTTTTCTTTCAAAAATAAAAGTAAACCAATTACATTTTAATACAACTATTCTTTTCTCTGTCTGAATCGGTACAGATTGATAAAAAACTTTTTTTAAAGGGTGAATTCCTGTTAAATCTACACATCCATATTTTTTCCCTTGAGTTGTTACATGTTTTCTGTTATCTGGCAAAACAACAAATAAAGTATCTAATTTAGAGAATAATGTATCATAATTGATAATTCTTTGATAATCATAATTTTGAATAGATTCAATCGGGAAAAGCAAGCCTTTCCAAATATCTTTTTTATGATATTCTTTTTTTACTAATGAATATTTTAGCAAAATATTGTCATTTTGTCCTATACATATAGTGCAGCAGAACAAAAAAACATGGCAAATGATAATTCCATTAATGATTTTCCCTATTTCTTTTTTTCTCATATACTCAGTTTTTGTTGCTGCCCTACTTTCAAAACCCTGCAAGGTATGTAAACATCTAAAACAATGTTGCAAAGGTATATATTTTTTTTTGATATCAAGACTATTTATACAATATTTTTAACATACTGTTATAAATATTCATATTAAAAAAGGAAGTCCCGAATGAGACTTCCTTTTAGTTTGAACCGTTATAAGCGGTTATTTTCTGATATCCATTTCGTCTATTAGATTTTTTGCTCCTGCATATTTATCTATAACAAACAAAACATATCTGATATCTACGTTGATACAACGTTGTAGATTTTCTTCAAAGTCGATATCTCCGGACATAGCTTCGCTATTGCCGTCAAATGCCAAACCTATCAACTCGCCTTTGCCGTTGATAACCGGAGAACCGGAATTTCCGCCTGTAATATCATTATTGGTGATGAAACAAGTTACCAATTCGCCGTCTTTGTTAGCATATTGGCCATAATCTTTTACCTTGTACAAATCTTTCAAACGTTGTGGAACAACAAATTCAGCATTGTTAGGATCTTCTTTTTGCATAACACCTTCCAAAGTGGTGTAGTATTTATAAGTTACACCGTCTTTTGGATCGTATTGACCAACATTTCCGTAAGTTAAACGGATAGTGGTGTTGGCATCCGGACAAATTGGCTTATTGCCGTTTATCTTCAACAAACCTTCTACAAAGATACGTTTTCCTCTTGCCATATTGGGAGCAGCTTTTTTGCTCAAGCCGTTCAATTCAGCATATTTTTTATAACTGCTAAGAGAAATTTTATAAACCAAATCTTCGTCAATAGCCTTTACGGTCGGTTTTGCCAAGAATGCATTCCAGTTTTCAGGTGTTGCCAAAATAGATTTTGCAAAAATGTCTTTCACCATTTTAGCTACATTTCCTTTGTATTTTTTCTCCAAAATATTCGGAATGAAATCCGGATAATAGTCTTTGTTCATATTTTTGTAAACATAGTCTATCATAGCCGTCATCAATCTTTGTTCTGTTTCGGCATCATAGTCTTTGTAGAATGCTTCTAATGCCGGCTTGGCTGCTTCAATAGCATTTTTTATTTGACCTTGGTCGCCGGAATTCAAAGCACTTTTCAAAGTATTCAATTCCATTGATTGCAACGGGAACAACAACAAATCCGGTCCTTGCAACAAACCTTCCATAATATAACTATTGGCAATCATATAGGTTCTTCTGCCTTCATAACCATCTTTGATATCTTTCAAAGCGGTTTTATAAGCTTCTGCATTAGGTTGTTTTTCTGCCCATTGTAGATAATTCTTTTCAATTTCCTGCTTTACACCCATTGTATTCAAAGCTTTCAAGGCCTTGTTTTGTTCATTGGAATATTTCCAATAGTTAGAGCAAGAAGCATATTTAGAAGCATATTTAATTCTTTTTGCTTGGCTGGATGCCATTTCGTCTCTTAAGATATTGATTTTGACAGTTCTGATTTCATATCTCAATTTGTTGGTAACATTGATGGTTTCATCCAAGCCGTATGATGTCAAGAAACGATCGGTTGTTCCGGGGAAACCCATTATCATTGCAAAATCGCCATCTTCAATACCTTTTATGCTGACAGGCAAATGGTGTTTTGGTTTCAAGGGCACATTTTCTTTTGCGTATGCTGCAGGAGAGCCGTCCGGAGCGGTATAGATACGGAACATAGAAAAGTCGCAAGTATGACGCGGCCATTCCCAGTTGTCGGTATCGCCACCGAATTTTCCCATTGAGGAAGGTGGTGCACCTACCAAACGTACGTCTCTATAGATGATATAAACAAACAAAAAGAATTGGTTGTTGTTGAACATATTGGCAACATAAGCCTGATATTTGGTTCCTTCAACAGCTTTTTCCGACAATTCCTTACCGATTTTTGAAATCACTTTTGCTCTTTCTTGTTCGGTCATGTCGTCTTTTAAGTTCGACATAATTTTGTCGGTTACATCTTCCATGCGTACCAAAATAGAAGCCGTGATGCCTTCGTTTGGCAATTCTTCTTCTTTGCTATAAGCCCAGAAGCCGTCTTGCAAATAGTCGTGTTCCACACTTGAATGTGATTGAATCATACCATAACCGCAATGGTGGTTGGTAGTGAACAATCCTTGGTCGGAAATAATTTCTCCGGTGCAAAAATGCCAAAATGGAGAACCTTCATTTCCCAAACCAATCACTGCATCTTTTAAACTACCATGATTGACACTATAAATGTCTTCCGGTGTTAGTTTGAAACCTTGTTTTTTCATTTGCTCATAGTTCTTGCCCAACAAGGACAAAAGCCACATGCCTTCGTCTGCTTTTGACAGAGAACAATTCAACATGAACAAACATGTTAATGCTAAAATTCCTAATCTCTTCATCTTTAAAATATTTTATTTAACTATTATAATTTATTTTATTTTTCTTCTACGACTATTTCTTGTAGTTTCTCATGTTTATCTTTTGGCGGAAATATCAGCGATAAAAGAATACAAAGCACTATTACCGACAAAATGATTGCCAAAGATATGCCTACACTGATATGTATATCGGTGAAACTTTCCAACAATATTTTTACTCCCACAAATGCCAGCAATACACTCAAGCCCGACTTTAGATAATGGAACAAATTGACCAAACTGCTCAACATAAAAAACAAAGACCGCAAACCCACTATGGCAAATATATTGGAAAAGAATACCAAATATTGGTCTTGTGTGATGGAAAAAATGGCCGGTACTGAATCAACTGCAAAAATCACATCCGAACCCTCCACTATCAACAATACTAATAGCAAGGGCGTGATCATTTTCTTGCCATTTTCTTTTACAAAAAAATGTCCCTCGCTAAAATGAGAAGTTACCGCAAAATGTTTGCTGACAAACTTCACCACCTTGTTGTTTTCTATATCCACTTTTTGCTGTTTGTTGCGATTGACAAACATTTTAATGGCAGTGTAAATCAAAATAACACCAAATATTGCCAATATCCAAGCGAACTTATGCACCAAGCCGGAGAGAATAAAAATGAAGGCAAATCGCATGACTACAGCGCCTATGATTCCCCAAAACAATACCCGGTGATAATATTTTTGTTCCACTCCAAACGAAGTAAATATCAGCAACATGACAAATATATTGTCGATCGACATGGCATATTCAATTACATAGCCTGTAATGAATTCCAAAGACATTTGATTGCGATACAATTGCAAATTTTCGGCAAAAGTTGCACCGTCTTTAAAGTCGATATGATGACCATATCTAAGATTTACTTCCGCCAATTGAGACATATTGTCAATATTGTGCAACAAATGCCCTCCATAGCGGAGAAATACAAAAAACAGCAATGCCAACACCACCCACAAACTTGAAAACATGAGTGATTCCTTAAAAGATATTACATGGCTGTTTTTATTGAAAACGCCTAAATCCAATGCCAAGGCAAATGCAATAAAAACTATAAATATTATCAAAAATATAATTTCGTTCATTCGGCTATTTTAAGAAAGCAAAAGTACTAAAAAAATACATGCAATTGTCCATTTTTGCCCCATTGATGCAAAAAACTTTTTTTCACTTCATTATCAATATCTTTTTCAAATATTTACAACCATTATTTTTTAATTCTTCATTTAGCGATTTCTTTTTTGTAAATGATAGTCAAAATTTGTAAACTTTTTTGTAACTTTGCAATTTATTTTTTATTGTAGACAACAAAGTATAACTATGTATAGGACAAACACTTGTGGTGAATTAAACATCAACCACGTAGGACAAGAAGTCACCCTTTGCGGTTGGCTGCAACGCTCTCGCGATTTAGGCGGTATGACATTTATCGATTTACGCGACCGCTATGGCATTACACAACTTGCCTTCAATATGGAAACCAATACCGACTTGTGCAACCAAGCTCGCAAATTGGGTCGCGAATATGTTTTGCAAGCAAAAGGAATTGTAGCGGAAAGAAGTAGCAAAAACAACAAAATTCCCACCGGAGACATTGAAATTATTGTCAACGAACTAAATATTCTCAATGTTTCCAAAACACCTCCTTTCACCATAGAAGATGTTAGTGACGGCGGCGATGATTTACGCATGAAATACCGTTATTTGGATTTGAGACGTACTCCCGTTCGCAAAAATTTGGAACTTCGCCACAAAGTGGCAATGCTGACACGGAATTTTTTAAGCAGTCAAAATTTCTTGGAAATTGAAACTCCTTTCTTAATCAAATCCACCCCTGAAGGAGCACGCGACTTTGTGGTGCCGTCTCGTATGAATCCGGGCGAATTCTATGCCCTGCCGCAAAGTCCGCAACAATACAAACAATTGTTGATGGTTTCCGGTTTTGACCGCTACTTCCAAATTGTCCGTTGCTTCAGAGATGAAGACTTGCGTGCCGACCGTCAACCGGAATTCACGCAAATTGACTGTGAAATGTCGTTTGTGGAACAAGAAGATGTCCTCAACACTTTTGAAGCCATGATCAAACACTTGTTTGCAGAGGTAAAAGGACTGCATTTTGACACTTTTCCGCGTATGACTTGGCATAATGCCATGAAATATTATGGCAGCGACAAACCCGACATCCGCTTCGGCATGAAATTCGTTGAAATCAACGATGTAGTGAAAGGAAAGGGCTTCGGTTTGTTTGACAATGCCGACCTTGTAGTGGGTATCTGTGCTAACGGCTGTGCTGAATATTCCCGCAAACAATTAGACGCTTTGACAGATTTTGTCAAACGCCCGCAAGTCGGTGCAGGTGGTCTGGTATATATTAAATACAATGCTGACGGCAGTTTTAAATCCTCGGTTGACAAATTCTATACTCCTGAAGATTTGAAGACGATAGCAGAAAAATTTGCCGCAAAACCGGGTGATTTGATGCTTGTTTTATGTGGAGAAACTATGAAAACCCGCAAACAACTCAATGAATTGCGTTTGGAAATGGGCAACCAACTCGGTCTCCGCAATCCTGACCAGTTTGCTCCACTCTGGGTGATCGACTTTCCATTGTTAGAATGGGATGAAGAAACACAACGCTTCTACGCCATGCACCATCCTTTCACAGCCCCCAAGCCGGAAGATGAACCATTATTGGACGACAGCCAACAATGGGGTCGCATAAGAGCCAACGCCTACGATATGGTTATCAATGGTGTAGAAGTCGGTGGCGGAAGCATTCGTATCCACGACCGCACCCTGCAAAACAAAATGTTCCATACCTTGGGTTTCACCGACGAACAAGCTCTGTCGCAATTCGGTTTCTTGATGAATGCCTTTGAATATGGAGCACCACCTCATGCAGGTCTGGCATTCGGCTTTGACCGTTTGTGTGCCTTGTTTGGCGGTGCCGATAGCATTAGAGATTTTATCGCCTTCCCGAAAAACAACGCCGGAAGAGATGTCATGAGCGGCTCGCCTTCTGCTATCTCCGATGAACAACTAAATGAATTGTGTATTGATATAAAAAAGGTGGAATAAAGTTCATCTTTACATATAGATCAACTTTAGACAATTAAACACAAAAATTCATAGGATAGATTATCCTACATAATGGCAAATAGGTGTCGGTTAAACCGAACATAGCCAAGAGTATGATTATTGTGCCATGACAACACCTGTCAATACAGAACATTGTTCGAAGGGAAAGTGGTAAAAAAAATTGTTTTTCCAAAAATAAATAGTATCTTTGTAAAAAATAATTATGATATAATAAAAATACAATTATGGAAAAGATTAAAAATTTTGATGAATACACGATAAACAAAGAATTAGAAAAACCAGAAGTTGATTTTTCTTGTTTAGATATTAGTGAAAGTGAAGTTGAAGAATGGTATAAAAAGGTTAGTGATAACATAGACTTATCTATACACGACCACGAATATGACTATTTTTCAAGTGGTGATATATTAATTGAAAATAAAATGGATATATTGCCCCTTGATGATTTTTGTGGAAACATCATTAAGAAATACCATTTTTCCAAAAATCAATTTGTAAAAAAAGAATACAACAATGGAATTGGCATTTACATTGCTATATACAAGGACCCAGATATTGCAGAAATGTTAGATATAGATATGAGGATGAATGGTTTCTTCTTATCTAAAAGGGAAATTAAGACAAATTTAGTATATTTCTTTTTTGAACCTTTGAAACAAACAAATGTAAATCTTCTTGTATTTTCTAAAAAAGTTATTTATCATTACACTCCATTTTCTAATGTTGATAATATATTGAAAAATGGGTTGGAACCACGAAATGATTGTAATCCTGTTTATAAATATCCACCAAGAGTTTATTTTACATTGTATGAAAATAACGGATTAGCAAATTCTTTACGAAAAACATTGGAGGAGAATTATATACCTACCGAGTCCCACTATATGCTTTTAAAAATAAATGTTGAAACATTAAAAAATGATATAGATTTTTATTTTGATGCTTTTTGTGCAAATTGTGTTTTTACTCCTAATCTGATTTTACCTGAATATATTTCAAAATTTAAAGAAGGTTATTTGTTGGGTGGTGATAAATTTAAAATAATAAAAACATTCTAAATATTTGATAATTCCAAAAATAAATAGTATCTTTGTAAAAAATAAATATTGTATAATATAAAAATATAGTAGATATGAAAAAACATAACTATAGTAATATCAAAAGTTATAACGATTTTTTTATGGTTGACACAAATGAACCATTATATATAGTTGAAGGAATAAATATAAACACAGATACAAAAACGGTTTCTTTGACAGATGAGCATGATAATGGAGTTGATTTTTCTTTAGTTAATAATCCTGTGTATGATAAATATAAGAACTACGATGTGATTTCGATATTTAAACGGAACAAACTTATTGATAATACCAACACACAGAGAGATGGAAATCCTTTTATATATGCATTGAAAGGAAATAAGGGATGGAAATTCAACATAACAAACGAAGAAATATTTAGATATATTAGAAGGTTTCTAGAAATCTGCAAGAAGATAAACAACACATATGACACCATTGTAATTACACCATCTTCGACAAACATCAATGAACGTTTTATGGAAGTAATTTCCAAACAGGTGAAAGCCGATAATATAGTCAGAGAGTTTCTCGTAAAAATTACAAAAGAAGAGATAATAGATGATGATTTGATAAACAAGGCACAAATTATCAAAGATTATCCAGATAATTACAACGAAATTATAACCAAAATCAATAGAGCATTCAATCGAATGGAAGGTGCCGATTTTGAAGCAAAAGTAATGAATAAAGAATACCTAAAATATATCAAATATATAGGAGTTAATAACAATGTGAACATAAGGCCGATTATGGACGATAAAAAAATACTGTTATTAGATGACACAATTTCTTCTGGTAACACAGTAAGTCAATGTATAGAAGGTATTATAAGTAACTTTACACCAAAATCCATTACAATCGTTACACTGTTATCACAATTAAAATAAAACTAAATGTGAATCTATTGGATTTCTTACCAATTTATTTTGTTTTCCCAAAAATAAATAGTATCTTTGTAAAAAATAAATATCATATAAAATTAAAAAATAGAAAATGAAAAAGATTGATGAAAGAGTTTTAAAATTTGGTGAGTTTGTGAATAACAAATCTATTGAATCGGAACCATTGTTGGAAATGGCAAGGGTTGGTTTCATATCACAATCACCCATACTTGAAGTTTATGTTAATACAGATGACCCTGGAAATATACCACATTTTCATATCAGAGATTACAAAAAAGATGGTATTTCTGGAAATGAATTTCATACTTGCATAGAATATAGAACCAATAAATATTTTCATCATAACGGAAAAGAAGATGTTTTAAATTCAAAATTAAGAAAAATATTATGTGATTTTTTGAAAAGAACAAATGAGGATGAAGTTGAATCAAACTGGAATATTTTAATAAAAGAATGGAACAGAAATAATTCAAATGCCAAAATTCCAACAAATCTTCCTATGCCCGATTATACAACAATAGTTGATAATAAATAAACACATTGATTATGGAACATATTAAAGATTTTGATGAATTTGTAGAATTTAAAAAACTTCAATAAATTATGTTTTTCCAAAAATAAATAGTATCTTTGTAAAAAAATAAATATTGTATAATATAAAAAATACAAGTATGAAATATATTGAAGAATTTAACGAATTTACAAATAATCTACTTGATACAAGCACATTAAGTATTGAAGAAATATCTTCTATTTTTGAAGACGGAGTAAAAAGAGCCGTGTGGTGGGAGAGCATAAAAGAAAGGGAATTTAACGACATACCGTTTTTGGCGAAGGAAGACTTCGGGTTCAAAGTAAATATAATGATTGACGGAACAATGGAGTATAAGAATAATAAACACGATCCTTGTATATGGTTCAGTAACGGAGATGGTGATATGGATTTTATTCCGATGATTTTATGTAGTGAACCATACATCCCGTATCCATTTGTCCAAAACATAACGGATGATGAGATTCTATGGACTTATGAATTCGTCAGAAAGCATTATCTTGTACTGTTGAAACATGCCAACGATAAAATATCGTCAAAAGACTTATTCAAGCATATAGATTACAGTCAAATAAATGAGAGTGAAGAAAAAAACAAAATCGGTAAGAATACTACTGGATTGACACGATACATCTGGGTTGGTCCGTATGACAAATCACGACATTATTTACGTATTAAAATCCAAACTCCGAAGTCAAACACTATTTCTAAAGATTGGGCATCCATAAGCATACCCGACTTAAAGATTGAAAGTGGACGGGGTGAATATGACCTTTCGGGTAAGGAGGAATATGCAATAAAAAGGTTTTCTATGTTTAACAAGGAGGTGTTGGACGATTTTGCCAACAAAAAGATAGGGTATAAAAAACTTGCAGAAAGACTCATCAAAGTAGATAAAAAAGGAAATCCAGATTCTAAAAGTATCAGTG
This sequence comes from Bacteroidales bacterium UBA1215, assembly GCA_002309475.1. GTDB lineage: Bacteria > Bacteroidota > Bacteroidia > Bacteroidales > WCHB1-69 > UBA1205. The sequence goes on along the minus strand of DBXJ01000059.1, from coordinate 78,857 downwards.
ATATTGAATATATAAACACAAAGGACGGAAAATTTGGTTTCACAATCGTTGAGAATATAAAAAAGCACAAGGGAAAGTTAGGTGTGAAAAACAAGGAAGGGAATCTAGTAACAAAAGAGTGGTTTGACGAGATTGAAGAATTTCACAAAAGAACAGTTAAGGATAAAAATGAAAAACAAACATGTGCTTATGTGGCAAATGCTGTATTGAACAACCGAAAATGCAAATTATACGGTGATGGAACTGTAAAATATTTAAAAAACTAAAATTCAACAAATAACACATATAAGCATATTTGATATTTTTGTTTTTCCAAAAATAAATAGTATCTTTGTAAAAAAATAAATATTGTATAATATAAAAAATATAGTAGATATGAAAAATATTAAAAATTTTGACTACTTTGTAAATAACGATAAAAACGTTAAAAAGAATGGATAATATAGATTTGTCTGACATTTATAGAGAACAACGGATTTACAAAGCACCGTTGCTTGAAGTAAAAGACATTAGAAACCTTTTTCAACGTCACAACAAGGATGGGTATATCATAATAAGTGGATGTATTGATATTTCAAGAAGACACAAAGATGATATAGCAGAATATACTAATATGCTTGATATGTCTCTTGATGATTTACACATTGACCAAGAAACTGAAAAGACTGATTATTTCAAACGTTTTATTTTAACACTAAATAATCTCGATAAAAACGGATATAACCATTCCACAATTATAAATTTGCAAAAGAAAGCCAATCAGTTACAGAACAAAAACAATTCAGAAAACAAGCAGGCAACAGAAAAACTAAAAGAAAGATTGAAGAATGATGGATACACATTTTCCGTATCAGCTGGTGGATATGTTGAAAACGGAGTGAATGTTCTTGAACATTCATTCGTTGTGTATGTTAATAAAATTGATATGGTTCATCGTGGAAAGATTGATTCAAAGGAACACAAATATAAATGCACCTTTGACGAACTGATTGAATACGGAAGACATTTATGTCGAAAAGAAGAGTTTGACCAAGAATGTTTTTCTGTGAAATATCCCGATGATGGTAATGCTGTGTGGATGAACGAAAAAGGTGAAATCGTGATGAAATTCAATAAAGTTTTAGTGGATGATATGGAACAAAAATATTTCACGACAACAGTGATGAGTAAGAAAATAAAAGAACTTGGATTTTTCACCCCTGCAAGACCACAACGTTTTTCTTTTGTTGAATCTTTCTGTCAATATGAATTTCCGTGTTGTAAAGAATATAAATATATCTCCGATATTGATGGTATTGTTGAATGGTAATTACAACTAAAATTGATAATAAACACATTGATTATGGCACATATTAAAAATTTTGATGAATTTGTATCTACCAACGATAATGATAATATGTTGTTGGAAATGGCTACTTTTGGTGAAGAAAGATGGGGTAATAATATCTATCAAATAGCAACTCACGGAATAATGAGTGGTGATAGACCTACCCCTCATATACACATATATCATAGTAATGATAAAAATAAAAAGAATCCATCGTTCAATTTTGAAATATCATTGGTGGATATTTTATGTAAAGACGAAATCAATTTAATATTTCAACTTGATAAAGACAAAAATATACATAATTCTAATAGAACTCAATGTAGTTGGACAGGATATGATGAAATTGTATCAGGTTTTCGTGTTTTTTTATTTGAGACACCAAAACCATCAAAATTTGGAACTTTCAAAGACAATTTAGAACGTGCCATTTATGAATGGAATAGAGAAAGTGATTATTCAGCAACACAAAATGGACAAAATACACTAAAAAAATATTTTACAGAAAAAAAATTAGTAGCATTACCACAATATCAATCTTATTTGGAAGATTATGATGTGTAAATTCTTATCAATTTATTTTGTTTTCCCAAAAATAAATAGTATCTTTGTAAAAAATAAATATTGTATAATATAAAAAATATAGTAGATATGAAAAATATTAAAAATTTTGATGAATTCAATAAAACAGAACAATTGATAAAAATATTTAAAAAATGTTCAATTTCCAATTTTAAAGAAATTAAAAATTTTCATCCTGATGGTGAATCGATGCCAAATGGCATTTCATTTCAAAGAGGTGGATATATAAAAGAGTGTATTGAAAATAAAAACTCTTTTATACTTGATGAAGGTGTTCATAATAAACAATATGGTTTAAAAAAATATCGTGGTGGTATTATTGTTTTTTCTACCGATGTAAATGTTATCAGTGATGAAAAGGGATTTAATAAAATAAAGAAAAAGTTTGAAAATTTTTGGAAAACACTTATAAATAGAATTTTTGTTGATAAAAAAATTGAAAAGGCAAGAAGAAATTTTAATAATTCAAATGACGAAAATTTTTATGCTTATAGTATAGGACATTGTTTTCGTGGAAAATATCAAAGTGATAATAATAAAGTATACGATGAAAACAGTATAACATTTGAAATAAACGGATTGTCAAGTGAATCACTATTAAAAGTTGCTGAACTCGTTGCACAATATTTTGAACAAGAAACGGTTCTTGTAAAAGATTTGAATAAAAATAAAATTTATCTTGCAGATATAGAGCCTATGGATGATTATGGAGCACTTGAACAAGTTTTAAAAGGTCTAAATGTAGAATGTTAAAAAAACATCAGTATGGTATATATTAAAGATTCTGGTGAATTTGTAGAATTTAAAAAACTTCAATTTATTTTGTTTTCCCAAAAATAAATAGTATCTTTGTAAAAAAAGTTTTTATGGAACAAATAAAAAATTATTATAAGGAAATTAGAGAGTTGAGTTCAAAGATTGATGACCTTGAAGAAAATATTAATAAAGAAGCTTATAAGATTTTAGATGAACTCAAAAAAATTGATGGGTGGGAATGTATGATAGAATCTTGTCAATGGCATTACGAACAATATCCAGATGTGTTTTTTAATTGGTGTGACCCTGTTGTTTATGGTAATGTTGAAAATCCAGAACTTGTTTTTAAAAAAGGATATAGTGGTGATGATGATTATGATGTTTTGACAATAAATCTCAACATTCCACTTGAAAAACAAGTCAATGATAAATTAGAAGAGATACGTAAAGTTGAAGAAAAGAAACAAAAGGAGAAAGAGGATAAGGAATACAAAGAGTATTTGAAGTTGAAAAAAAAGTATGGAGAAGAATAAAAATTTTGATGAGTTTATAGAAAATGATAAAAAGAAATTAATAAATCTAATACAAGAAGATTTATTGAATATTCCAATTGATGTTATTCAAAAACAAACAAAGGATTTATCCGCATATACCAAACAAAAAACATCCGGAAACCCTTTGGGAAAAAACATCGGAAAAGAAAACTGTTTTCTTGAAGATGACAGTGAAATTGAAGAATGGTTAAAAAAAATAGACTCCTCTATATCTAATAAAAAAGAAAATAAAAAATAGAAAAAAATCCTTCTAAGAAGAGCATCGTATTATAAATTTAAGTATTTTTGCACAATAAAATAAAACCGAATTGGTAGTGGTGCTTGCTTTAAGAGAACCTCGGTTATCATTACCTATCAAGGAGGAGATCAGTAAAAATTAGAGGTTCCAATAATTTAAACACCTCACGATGTATAGGTAATCGTATTTGAAAAAATGAAAATTTTACACGAATCGAATGCTACTGTAGGTCGAATTATAAAGAAATTGGAACCGATTGTGGAGAAGTTTCCTAACCTATTCTTATAATACTACGGCATATTTGTAGGGAAAGCATTACTATTTCACCTTGGCGAGTTGGTGTATAACCCGAATGACGAATACGAATTGTAGTTTTTAAAGAAAAAAATATAACGAAAAATACTGACGTATTGTAATAATAAGTAATTTTGCAAAAAATAATTGTTTAATCAATTTGCATTTGTGACTTGAATGTGGCAAAAAAAGAGTTATGGCAAAAAAAGAAGAAACTCAAATCATTAGCCTGTCGGAAGCCGACGGCAAGAAAATCATCAAGATAAACCAGTGCGAGCTGGAGGATGAACTCGTGTACAACTTCTTCAAAAGCAACGAAGTGAAAAAGACCGAATACGACACGATGTTCAAAAAAGCACTCCACATAGGCATTCTCGCTCTTCAGGAGGATCGTATACAAAATTTCCTCACCCAGACTGAAAGCAACTTAGGCGTCGAACTGATGAACCTCAGACATCGCTATGACCTTAACCAGAGTATGCTAAAGGCTGCTCAAGTGAAAGGTGAGATGGCGGAAGTGGAGTTGGTCACCGTCCTCAACTCGTTTTTCGAGAAACGAAATCTGAAAGATGAAGCTTTCCAGACAGGCAGCAAACCGTGCAAAGGCAAAAACAAGACGGGTGACATATTGTGCTACATCAAAAATGACAATGAAACCGATACCGGGAAAAAAATAAAAATAGGAATTGAGAGCAAACTCAACGCATCGATTGGAATGGGTGACATAAAGAATTTTAACCCCAAGACGTCGAAAACCGATACCGCTTGGAGCCAGCTCATCGAGACCGATTACAACCGCGATAGCCAAGTTAGCATTATTGTTTTCGATGTGAGTTGTGTCAAGGATGATGTAAAAAAAACAATAGGTGTCACCTATATCCCACAAGTTGGTTTTGTGGTAGTGGTAGATATACAGGCGGGCCGTTTTGATAACCTTTACATCGCCTATCTGCTGGCTCGCGACATTGCCATGAACGCCAAAAGCACCGATTACGATCCCGACTTGATGAAGATAATGGTAAACCGTATTATAAAGGATGTCAAAGAAATTCAAACCATCAAGGCTATGGTTGAAAAGAACATCAAGATTAACGAAGAAAGCAACACAAACAACCAGAATATCCTTGACCAATTGGAGAAGAATCTCAAAATGATGGAATTCAACCAGAAGTATCTTGAGAAATTCCTACAAGAAGGAACCCTTTCAAAGGCCGACCTATTTAATTTCTATGAAGGATGCGAACTTGATAAGTCAAAAAGGCTGATTGATGTGGAAATAAAAGAAACATTCAAATAGTGTAATGAAAAAGAAATAGTCATCATTCATAATCCCCATGTTAAAACAAACCTCTCTTCCGACACCAGTACCGCTTCGCTACGATACCATTTATTATGTGGAAAGTCTCAACAACGAGGCTTTGAACAATACAATGCGACAGTTGCAACAAGCCGGTCAGCTATTCATGAATACAGATATGTTGCCGTTCCCGATAAAGTTGCAATATGTATCGCAGAAGGAACTCGACAGCGATTATTTGCAGGCGAAACTTAATGCCACATACGATACTGAAGAAGTTAACGAGGTTGTAGAAAATATGCGAGAATGTCTTTCCGCAGACAAAGGAGGATGTCTTACTGCCCGTTACATGCCATCATTTACCAAAGGCAATGTAATGAAAGATGATTACGCAGTTTGTTCCTATTTAAATTTTGATTCAATTCCCATAGAAGATGCTTTTGAAAAAGCAAAATCGTTTGCATGTTATGTGGCGGAGAATGATTTTGAACGGTTGATGGGAAAATCGTATTATGCCTACCAACAGGAAAAAAAATATGAGCAATATTCTAGATCATCATCAAGTGGTTTCGGGATGATGAGTTTTTTGGTCAATCTGCCCGAACCTAAGATAGTAACTAGAAATCTGAAACAGGGAATCTCGGATCTTGATGATAAAATTAAACGGATTGCGAAAACTAATGGTATTACTCCCGAAGAACTATTGGCAACATTTTTGAAAGAGCAACAAAGAAAGGGTAAACAGAAGAAGGTATGTCCTATTTTCGTCAAGGACGACAACATTTACATTAAAATCTCCGAAAATGACAACAAAAAAGTGTCGTTCAATAGAGGCTATGTCGCCAAAGCATTATACATTTTTTTTCTGCAGCAAATAGAACTAGTATCTCATAATATCAACTTGCCCGGACTGGTTTCTCAAGTCGAACTGGAAAATTACAAGGAAGTTTTGCTGGCAATTTATAGGGATATAAGTTGCGATTATAGTAAGAGTGAAAAAGATACTAGCTCATGGTGGGACAAGGAAGTAAATACGTTCTTGCCTGCTGTTTCCTCAATAAATACATTCTTTAAAAATGAATTTGATATCGAAGCTCTAAAAAAAACATATCAAAGCTCTTATCTTTTGGAGATTAGGGGTAAGGATTCTTATGGCAATTCAAGATATGGTCTTGGTCTTTCTCAAAACAATATTGACCTTGGCAAATATAGTGTGACTAATAAAAAGTATCTAGAAATGTACAAAAAAATAGAATCAAAACAAATTGCCAAATAAGGAATTACACCGCAATATTTTACACTCGCTTTAAAACAAAAATATTTGTATTGTATTATCGAAAACTTTCTTTTTATGCATTGATAATCACTTGTAAATTTCCTGCTACTAGCAAAATTTAGAGGAGTATAAAAATATGTTATACTTTTGTTCCGTGGAATAACACCAAAAATATTCCATTAAAATGAAAGAAATAAGTAACAATTAAAAACCTCGCGATGTATAGGAAATCGTAGTAAAATATGAAAATTTCGGACAATTTAAATTTATTAACTCCCGCACAGAAATCCTTACTAGAGCAATCTGTCAGCATACCCTTTATGATGGATGGCTTCAAATCGCTTGACGACATTCTTACAAAGTTAAAGGTAGATGTACACATTGAACCCGGCAAACCAACACGTTCAGTGGACGATTATTACGAAAAGGCCATGGAACACTGGCAGAAAGTGCTTCAACAGATCAAAGAAAGGATACGCGAAGATAAGTCTTTAGAGGAAGAATACAGTAAGATATTGAAAAGGATTAAAAGACTATCTACAGAACAGAATACTCATTCATTGATGAGGATTCTCGGTTTGTATGACAGTCAAAAGAATATCATTATACTTTATCCTGAGGCAATGGCGGATGCCGATACAAGCAAGATGGATGAATATCTGGTATCGACCTTCGCTCACGAGGTTATGCACGCTTATTTCAACCGCCCCGGGCATGAGCACTTTCCATACGCGATGTTCGTGGAAGAACCTTTGGCAGAATTCGGAATGTTGTTGTATATGTATGAGACTCATAGCCCCTACTACGATTGGGTGTATGGCAATGTAAGCAGTAAGAAGTGTTGCTATGGATATGGTGCAAATATCATGGATCAGTATCTGGGTGGTGGCAAATCGCTTAGGAAATACATCGAAGAGTATAAGATATTCATTGGAGAATATGAAATGCTTGATGAAATGAATGGTAATGTTTCATTGCCTATGGCTGGTAGTTCTGTAAATATTGGAGGTAAGCCCATCATGGCAAAATGGACACCTGTTTGTATTCCGCCGACCTATTTTTGGGACGATACAACTAAAACATTAGGCTTGGATGGCGTATGGTGTTTCGATATGCATATGTGTGATTATGAAATCGAAATGCAATTTCATATGCATTTCCATCGCATTGTCAATTGTGTAGAACAAGTTTATATTGGAAAAGATTTTGTGCGTCATAATGATCTTTTTGAAGAACTTTTCTCTTCTGTTCCTGTAACAGTATGCCATCAAAACAAGGAGTTGACATCCTTCAATGGTATTCCTGTTCTTAAAGAGGACAATACACCTGTGATAAAAAGTTGTAGCGATGGCTGTTATGAATTGAAAAGAAATGGCAAGTATGGTATAATTGACTCAAATCTCAAAAATATTACTCCTTTCAAATATGATAGTATTTGGAGTTTCAATGATAATGGATTGTGTAGGGTTCGAATTGATATGCCAGATGGTTATAAGTATGGTTATGTGAACGCCAAAGGCGAAGAGCAAATAGCAGTGAAGTATGATCACATATACTCTTTTGAAAATGGTCTTTCTGTTGCCAAGTTAAATGGTTTCTATGGAATTATTAATGAGAAGGACGAAGTGGTTGCTCCATTCAACCTTGATTATCCCGACATGAGAGGATTGAGAAATGGCTATGCCACGATGAAAGACTATAACGGTAAATGGGGCGCCATTGATGCAAAAGGTCAGGTTGTGATACCCTGTGAATACGACTCTTTAATAGTATTTGACGAAAGTGGGGTTGATACAGTAAGTAAAGATGGCGAGGAATTCTTGATTAACACGAAAGGCGAAAGATTGTCCTAAACCCCTATGAAATTTACCATTGACAATGAATTCCCACCACAGCACCAGCTGACTTCTGAAGAAAAATCTTTCCTGCAGAAGTTGGCTGGCTATAAACTGATGCTCGACAAGTCGCTGTGTTTCCAAATCAACGACTTGCAACGGCACACAATGTTGGTTCTCAGTGGAAACATTTCTCCACGCAAAAAGTTCCCCGACAGGGCAGATAAAGAAAGAGAAATTGCTGAATTGGAGGCGATAATTGCCGAGCATAGTAGCAAGTTGGAATGTGGCGAAATCCTGAAAGAAAATTTGCGCGAAGAAAGAATGTTGCTTAATTTGTGGAAAAAACAGCTTGCCGAATTGAAGAAGGCACTCGACAATCCTGCTGAAGATAAGAAATCGCATTCATATTTGGGTGCGTACTTCAACAGGGGCGATAATTCCATAGTGGAGCTCTATGTGGATGCAATCGAGGCGAAAGCCAAGAATCCGTATGATACTATGCTCTTGATGGGACAGATATTGTTGCACGAATATTTCCATTCGTTCTACGCCCATGTTGGAGTAGGGTCTAACAAGCCAATCTATTACATGGAGGAGGCAATGGCGGAATATGGCAGTTTGGCGTTTTTGTTCAGTGTGGCAATCTCACGTTCGTCCATTGCCAAACAGACGCACGACGCTATGATATATGCTGTTGATAGCTTCAAAAAGAAACGCAACCGCGTGGGTACTTCTGCTGTGTATGGATGTGGTGTATACCTTTTTGACTATCTCTGCGAATTTTATCGGGAATATATAGCCAGATATGCAAATGTGTCCTGTTTGCTGGATTCGTGTGAAAGACAATGGGTGGAATTCAAATATATGCTCTATCCGAAATACCCCTCCTCCCCTATTATTGAGAATTTATTATATGAAAGGTTGATGGAAATGTTATAACGGCTTGGACTATTAAAAGGCAAAGAACGATTTTATAGATTGATAATTAGATAAATAGCAAAAATAAGTAATAATTAAAAAATCTCTTGATGTATAGGTAATCGCATCTAAAAATATGAAAGAAACAAAAACTGTCAATTTGAATTGCTTGAAAATATTTTAATTTGTTAAATGTAAATAAAAAAATGGAAAAAGAATTTAAGGATTTTGAAGAAGTTTACAACGGAGACCGCGGAGAAAGTTCTAATGGAAGAATTGGAACGGTTATTGAATCCGGACCTGCAGCTTATATTGCATATGAATATGATGATGACGATAGTTTGTTGAATATGTTATATGACGGTGAAGTCTTGGATGGAGACGATGCTGTAGCAGTTGATTTCGGAGGTGAAGTCATTGCTTATGCGTATGGACCGAAAGGTTTTCGTTGCTATGTTGATAGAAGTGATGAATAGATTTATAGTCAAATAATATTTAAGGACATCTCTAAAAATAGATATGAATAGCACAATTGAAAAGAAAGAAGCGTACAAAGCCAAAGTGGCATGCGACTTAGCAGAAATGCACGACATTATTATGGGTATTACCCCATGGAATCAAGCCGGTTCTCGTAAGGGAAGAATCGTCACTGACGATGGCATACACTTGGATTCCAATTTTGCAAAAGAGCACTTGAAATATGATGTGCTGAAGAAGAACGGAAAAGTCAACGAGATAACGATTGACAGCTCTTGGCCGCTCAACAACGAAGTTTATGGTGAAGAATATGCCTTTTGGAAGAAGCTTATCGCCGAAGCCGGCAAGGTAAAACAAGGACTGCTGGTCATCAATGTATGTGACATTAACATTTTTAAGTATTGCGATTATTTAAAACAACTTGTCAAGCAGGAATATCTTGACTTCAGCGGATTTGTCTTGCTGGTGCTTAAAGATATGGACTGGGAAAAGGATGTGAAGAAATTTATTGAAGCTCTGGAGGACTCCAACAGTTGTGAATTTAAGGTTATGATGTCGAATTTCTATCGGTTGATTTGAATCGAAAGAAATAGCCGATGCCCTTTTCTGGGAAAAAAAGCAGAACTCAAATTCTAGAAGTTAATCATATACATCAATAATAAATTAGCAAAATTTAATAAAGACATAATTAAATGAATATACTATACCTACATGGTTTCGGCTCCTCAGGGCAGAGCAGCACCGTGAAATACCTCAAGAAAGCCCTGCCAAATTACTACAACATTGAAGCTCCCGATATTCCCGTGGATCCAGCGGAGGCATTGCCGTTTCTCCGTGAACTATGCGAGAAAGAGCATTTCAGCATCATCATCGGCACCAGTATGGGTGCCATGTATGCCCAGCAGTTACCCGCCGACTTTGTGCGCATCTGCGTCAACCCGGCACTCCACCTCTCCAAAATCACCGACGTGCTGAAAGTGGGTACATTTCCATTTTTTCAGCCCCGCAAAGACGGACAGACACAGTTCACCATTACGGAGGAAATTATCCAACACTTCCGTGATATGGAGAAACACCAGTTCGACAACTGGCGGGCAGATAATACCGAGAACTTCCTTTGCATAGGCCTTTTCGGCACGGAAGACACCACGGTAAACTGTTGCGAAGAGTTCCAACGCTACTATCCTAACGTTCAAACATTTGAAGGCGGTCACCGCATGAACCAGAAGGTACTAAAGAATGTGGTGGTGCCCATTATCAAGCGGATGGAAAACTACCGCCGTGAAGCCGGACTAATCGGTCAATTGGAAAACTGCAGCCGCCTCTGTCCCGAAGACCGCGACACTTGTCTGTTATGCCAAAACTACGGCGGACATACGATGTGCGGCGACAAACCCCTTCGTTTCATGAAACGGTATTTTATAGAAAAAGAATGGCAACGACTTCTGCAAGAAGGGCTTATCTCACAACCCGAAGAGAAAAAGCCTGCGATTCATGTCGGCGACAAAGTTTATGGATTCTCCGCCAATTACAGAAAACTTTATAAGGGAAGCATCACAGAGATTGTGAGCTATACTGACAAGAACCACTACGAAGCCAACATCTCGATGCGACCATTTTATGGTTTGCCGGTCAAGACTCGCATCGTGATGGACGGTCTTTTCGACACACCACGAGTGAGCTTGGGAATCAAATCCCTTCAATTTGCAAAAAGCAAAACCGCAGAACAGCCCGTGGAGATGCAAATTGAGGAACTTTCTGCACACTCCAACATAGCACCGCTGGTATTTTTGGACAAGGCATCAGCCAATGAAACCGCCCAAGAGTATCTAAAAGGCCAAATTGAACTTATCAATAAGGCAATAAATGACGTGGCAAGGGAACTAACAGAGAGAGAGGAGGATCAATAATGGACAAAAAAGAAACCCCAAATATCTATACCCTGCAGAGAGCGTCCTATCAAAAGATTATAAGTGAACCTGATGCGGGATACAATCCCGCCACTTTTGAAAAGGTATTGCCCTTGGCCAAGTTTGGATTGCCTGAGGCACAATTCTTTGTAGGAGAATACTATATGTATCACGACTATGAAACCGGTCACAAAAAACAAGCTGAATATTGGCTGCGGCTGTCTGCGGAGCAGTACTACCCGCCTGCCGAACTTGCTTTGGGAGAATGGCTCTTTTACGGACGCCACACCTTTAAAACCGATCCCGAGTGTGAGCAATGGCTGCTTCAGTCTGCCAAACATCAAGAGACACGTGCCTGCTACTTTCTTGGGGAACTGGAGAAAGACAAGGGAAATATGACAGAAGCGTGCCAATGGTGGCTGAAAGGATCCGAAAGTGACGACGAATGGTCGCAATGCGAGTTGGCCCTCTGTTTCGAAACTGCCCAAGGAGTTCCTTACGACCTTGATGCGGCCATAGCGTGGTACAAACGGGCTGCTCTGCAGGATCGCATTATTGGTAACGCTGATGTTTACTATCAAATTGCAGTCCTCAAAAAATATGCGATGGAAAAGTTTGCCGATCTTAGCGGCTGGGCATCAGACCGCTTTTGGGAGGGAGAAAATGAGATGCTGCGCGGAAATCTGGCCAAAGCGGTAAGTTTATGGCAATGGATTCCCGACCCGCGTGCAATGGTGATGGAAGCATGGCAGATGCTGCACGTGGTGAAGGGTGTTGTGGAAAAGGAGGGGGAGGATTACTTCGATGATGACGAAATGTTTTTTGAGGAAGAGGAAGAATCTATCAAGGCGGTGGCCGAGTTTTTCTCCAAGCAGAACCACCCTGCCGCCTACTACTTGATGGGCTACCTCTACGAGTACAACATTTGCTACATCAAAAAAGACATAGCTAAAGCCAGCCACTGGTACGGGAAAGCGGCAGCAGCCGGCGACGAGGTGGCAGCTTGGAAATTGAAGAAGATGGAAGAAAAAGCCAAAACAAAAGAAGACAATAACCAATAATAACAAATAACCACAATATGAATCACTATACAGGAAACATCACCCCGAAAAAGAGTATCAACTTTGTGTGCGGAAGCGACATGGAAGAAAAAGAATGAGGCCGACTCGGTTAAGGTCGCCCTCCAAAAGTTCGGTGCCAAAACAGGTATGGGTAAATGTTTGGAAGGCAACTTCTACGCTTTAATCTCCACAGAGATGCGTAAAGAGAGACCACATATCACCTTGGAAAAAATCACCGACAATGTATGATAACTCTATAGGGTGGCGAAAATTCCTGATATTTACAAAAAACAAAAGAGAAAAAACAATGAAACAAGAACGTGATAATCAGATAAATAATACAATGACGTGTAAGAAAAAGCCAATCGTTTTTATTGATATGGACAACGTCATCGTTGATTTTCAGTCAGGAGTTGACCGGCTGAAGGATCAGGACAAGCAAGCATACGAAGGGCACATAGAAGATACACCGGGACTCTTTGCACTGATGGATCCGATATCGGGCGCAATAGAGGCCATACAAAAACTCCGCGACCGCTACGAATTGTACATTCTTTCTACTGCCCCATGGGACAACCCGACAGCTTGGTGCGACAAACTCAACTGGGTGAAGAAATACTTTGGTAACAACGAGACCGACGTGTTCTACAAACGCCTTATATTCTCACATCACAAGAACCTCTGCCACGGTGACTATCTCATAGACGACCGCCCGCACAAGCACGGCGTTGACCAGTTCTCGGGTGAAGTCATACACTTCGGTTCCGAGCAGTTTCCAGGGTGGAATGAGTTGGTGAAGTATTTGATGGAGAAAAACCGAGAAGAAAATCACACTCATAGTAATAATAAACTATAACAAAAAAGCAATATGGATAAAGACTTTATCGCAACAATGTTGAAAATCTACACCTTGGGAGCTATTGACAGATTTGGCACGGATGCCATCGTTGTTTTGAATGGCAGAGAACCGGGTGTGTATGAAAACAATCCGACCATTATGGAGTATGAGAAAAAAGGCTATCATTTATGTGATGCCAATATGTTCGGGAAAGGGTGTGAGAGATATGAAGCACTCACTTTTTGCAAGAAAACAACAAAATAATCAAAGATATGGGCTTAGACGTTTATTCCAGAAGAAAATATAAGCAAGGTAAGTTTGTCTATCTGCTTGATGATGAAGAGAAAACCGCTTGGATTGGCAAGGGACATATTGGACGATGCCGTCGTTACCGCTTGCCCGACCACGTGATAATTGACGGGGAACGCTATACCATTGAGAGTGTAGAAGAGGGAGCATATAACCGCCCTCGCACACTTCGTCATTTGGTGATTCCCGACACTTTTAACTATGTGGACGAATGGGCGTTCCTTTGCAACAACTTGCGTTCTGTCTATATTGGCAAAGGACTGGATTATTTAAACTACTGGACCTTTTGCCATTGCCAAAAATTACGTAACATACATATTGACAAGGACAACCCTCATCTAAAATACGAAAACGGGATGGTCTTGACAAAAGATGGGAAAAAACTGTGGGCTTCGTTTTTTAAACGTCCGCACATCGTCATTCCCGAAGGGGTTGAGGAAATCAATCATTGCGTTTTTATGAATGACTACACGCTGGAGTCTGTCACCTTTCCGAAAACCCTCCGTAAGATGGGAGACAACAGTTTCGGCAACTGTCCGAAACTCCGTGAGGTAGTTTTGCCCGAAGGATTTGAAAAATTTTGGATACAAAGTTTCTTAGAAAACAAGAATTTGAAATATGTCGATTTGCCCAGCACCCTTACCAATTTGGGAGAAATGACATTCACAGATTGCCTGAATTTGGAAACTGTCGTACTGCGGTCGCCGAAAAAGTTAGAAAATAAAGATTGTTTCGGGACTTGGGATAATGATATCCCTCTGCAAAATGCAACCTTGTACGTACCCGCCAACCTCGTGGAGCAATACCAACAAGACCCCAAATGGAGCGTATTCCCTCATATTGTACCGATAAATAACAAATAATAAAGCCGTTGACGATATGAATCACTATACAGGAAACATCACACCGGGGAAGGACATTATTTTTGTGTTTGGGAGCAATCCGGAAGGAAAGCACGGAGCCGGTTCGGCAAAGGTGGCTCTTCAAAAGTTCGGTGCCAAAACAGGTAATGGAGAAGGTCTCGTAGGCAACTCATACGCTTTAATCACCACAGAGATGCGGAAAGGGAAACCACGCATCACCTTGGAACAAATCACCGACAATGTACGCCGTCTTTACGAGGTGGCGAGAAAAATGCCGGACAAGCGGTTTATGGTGGCCTACCGCAACCAGCCGAATGAGAAGACGCTTTGTGGCTACACGGGAGCACAAATGATGAATTGCTTTCTCTCCGCAGGTGAAATCCCTGACAACATCTGGTTCAGCGAAGAATGGTACAATGCCATACAAACAAATTTAACTCCCAAGAAAGAAACAATTTAGGCAAATAACAATGTTGATGATATGAAAAGAATGGCCCTGTTTGAGGAACAAATATACAATGCTCAATGGATGAGAGATTTGTATAAAGAATGTGCATATAACAGCATATTGTGTGAGGAACTTTTGTTGGATAAGCAGTTTGATGTTGAATTAAGCGAGAATGTTAAATCGTTGATAAACGACAATTTGGCTTGGGAAATAAACGAGTACAATTCATTCTTGAAGTCTGTTTCCAGCTCAAAACGAGTTGAGCCTTTATCAAAATACACAAACGATGAACTTGTCGGACTTGGCATCAAAACATTCAAGTTGAGGAGCTATAACATAGGGTTTGCTCTGAATCAGACTGAGCTGGATGGTGAGACTCATTGTGAAATCATTTCACTGCACAATAACGAAGATAATGTTGGCGACATTGGTAATTTGCTGTTACAATTTGCGATAACGAAAGGCGGTGACGAAATAAACCATTACGACGGTTTTGGAAATGATTTTTATGAGAGGAATGGTTTTAGTGATATCTATTGGTCAATGAGGTTTGATGACAAATTTGCAGACCCCAATTGGGACTACACTAGATATGGGAGACCTAAAATAATGAATAGACGATTAAAGAAATTATTTTCTTCCGAATAATATATTAGACTAAAAGAAAAACATTATGGACTTCAAAACCATATTCAGACTGAAACAGTACGCTAAAAAGAAAAGCAAAGTTTACCATTACCCTACGATTAGGTTGGAGGCGGATGCACGAAGTACGTACTTTGCTAGGCGGGAGGAGACAGAAGAAAGGCTGAGATACCTGACAGTTTATGATCGCGATGCTTACTGCTGGGTGGTGAGCGAGATACCTCTGGGAATCAACCATCTTTCTTCCAATAGCCTATCTGAGAGCTTCTCCGAACGGATTTACCTTCCCGACGGACAGCTGTGGGCCGAGCGACCGTATGCCGATATGCAGCCGAATGATATTCCTCCTCAATACGGCGAGATTGAATTTGACAACTACCTCTACGGCCGTAATTTCTTCGCAGGACGAAGACCGGAAGAAATCCGTTTTCAGCCAGGCGACATTATTGAAGTGTTTTGCTACGATGGCAACAACTATTGGAGTGATGGCTTTGTGGAACTTGCCATCGTGGTGGACACACCGCCAACGGTTGAAATAATATCCGAGCTTTCCAAATGCTATCTAAAAAACGGACGCTGCCTGACGGGTGATAGAGGTTTTGATCTCGGTATACAATTTAATGCTAGGTACGATGCCTATACAATCGTTCCGGCTTACATATCTGCAAACACCGATGAGAACCCCATAGACTATTGCCCGACCCATTGTGCCATGTTACCGGAAATAGAAAAGGTTTCCGCCCGGATGAGAAACAAACTAGAGACTATGCGAGCAACAGTAATGAACAACAAAGAGTGGCAGAAGAAATTTATCACACACAGACTAATCAAAGAATTATGAAAACAGTATTTAAACTTGAAAAATGCTATTTGAAGAAAGGTGACCGAATGCGGGAGAATGGTTTCGTTCGATCAGTTGACTTTATGGATATGGGCTACTTCTCCTCTCGGAAGAAAGCGGAGAAGTTTATGAAACAATACATCGCCGAATTCCAAGATGACGACACTTATGCTTTCTTCCTTACCGAAAACGTGGTGGACGGCGTGAGATACACCACACGTTTATGCCGCAAATCGTCCTACTCCTATACGGCTGACGGCAGCTTGAACGATTACAGCGATGTGGCTACTTTCACACCCTACTATGGGCGTACTGCCGACCGCATACATTTCCAAGTCGGTGACATTGTGGAAATGGTGGGATACAACGAAGTGCAACTCTGCATTGTGGCAGCAACCCCACGCACTGTGGAGGAGTGTCAGAAATATCAGGAATTATGCACAGAAAGATTACGGAAGCTTCTCCATCGAGAACCCACAAAACGTGAAATAACTCACGACTATCCATTGGACGACACCGATGACACCTACTGCGTGTTGGAGCATTACGGCGATGGTGCCCACGAACATCCATCCCCTGTCTCTTTATTCACCCCTACCCGAAAAATCACCAAAGCACAGCGGAGACTCCTGCTGTCATTAAAACAAAAATAAATAAACAATATGATGAAAACAGTTTTTAAATTAATAAGAATCTACACCAACAGTAAAGCACGTTATCCGTTTCGGAAGACCCAAACGTATGACTTAGGATTGTTCTCCACCTTGGCGAATGCCGAAAAACAAATGCACAAGGATGTTAAGGATTGCCAAGAGTACGAACAAAATCGGATGAAGTATATGGCCGAGGATGAAGAATACCATATGAATGAAAAAAGTTGCGGACACGATATTGTCCTCGCCTACAAGATAACGGAACTTAAATTGGATGCAGATTTTGTGGATGATATTCAATCTGTGCGAACCTACACCGCCAATGGGCAACCCAACGACGAATGTCTGCTTGATAGTGGTTGCAAGCATCATTTCAAAGGACGTACTCCCGACAAAATCCGCTTCCGGCCGGGCGATATTGTTGAAGTGATTACCGAATGGTATGCGGAACTTTGTATTGTATGGCACGCACAACCCACCACAGATGACTATGACAGTTACCGGCAGCGATGCTGGAAGTTATGTGTGGAGGAGGATTGCAAAAAACCTTGTCGCAACAAAAGCATTGAAGAAAAGGAAGAAAACTGCATTTTCCATTGGGACTATAGCGATGACAGCTATTTGGTGTATTCATTAGGCAAGGGCGACAATCACTCCCATCCAGAATCACCCAAAGTGTTCCAACCTACCAAACCTGTGCCGAAATCACTGCGGACAAAACTGAAAGCGAAGTATGATGAACAACTTCGTGAGGAGGAAGAATGGAAGAAGCAAAAGGAATTGGAAACTAAAAATAAACAATAAATGCAATAACGAAAACAAAAGACAAATGATACTTACGGTAATACTAGTAATTGTGGCGGTAGTGGTTGTTATTAAGTTTTTCGGGCCGGTTCTGCTCGACATACTTGCTCATCTATGGGACATCCTTACCCTGCCCTTCGCCCTTCTTGGCGGTTTTCTCGGATTCATCATTGAGGCATTGTTCTTTATTGGGCTGGTTTGGCTGCTCGTAACCTTGTTCGGACAATAATGTTAAGCCGTATTATCCATTTATTCGTATAAAATATAATATGCCAAGATTTGTAAGCGAAACTGAATCTAATTAAACGACTGCTAATGGAACTACAAGACAAAAATCGGCTTGAGGATGCACTTGTTTCAATAATTGCATAGATTATTTTTCTACATTGCCTAAAATTCATTGGTTTATACAATAAATACGGCATATTTCCGTTTTTTAGAATATTTTAAGAAATGTTATATGGCAAAGAATAAAAAGGTTGATATAGAGACTGTTGCTATAAATAATACAGAAGTGGCAACAAATTGTAACCACCTCATACCAATGGAGAAAATTGAGCAAATGATAATCACCCTTCGGGGTGTACAAGTAATACTTGACCGTGATTTGGCAATGATTTATGGTGTAGAAACAAAGCGACTTAATGAAGCAGTAAAACGTAATACTAACCGTTTCCCTGATGATTTTATGTTTCAACTTACACGAGAAGAGGCAATTAGTTTAAGGTCGCAAATTGCGACCTTAAACACGAGCGACAAATCTTTGAGGTCGCAATTTGCGACCTCAAACACACGGGGAGGAACAAGATACTTGCCTTATGCTTTTACGGAGATTGGCATTGCAATGCTTAGTAGTGTACTCCATTCTCAGACTGCCATTGAAGCCAACATCCGCATAATGCGTGCTTTTGTCGCTACACGCCACTTTTTAGCCGCCAATGCACAAATGTTCCAGCGGATTGAGGTGATTGAGCACAATCAGTTGGCATTGGCAGCACACCAGCAGGACACCGACAAAAAAGTGGAGCAAATACTCCAACATCTAGATGACAAAATCAAGACTCCCACACAGGGCATCTTCTTTGACGGACAAATTTTCGACGCCTACACCTTTGTTTCCGATCTTATCCGATCGGCAAAAAAGAGCATTGTGCTTTTCGACAACTATGTAGATGATACCGTGCTGACAATGCTCGACAAGCGAAATTTAAATGTGACTGCCACCATCTACACCAAGATAATCAAACAGCAGTTATCCCTCGACCTTGCAAAACACAATGCACAATATCAACCCATCAATGTAAAGCAATTTGACCGAGTTCACGACCGATACCTCTGCATTGACAACACCGTCTATCATATCGGTGCTTCACTAAAAGACCTTGGCAAACGATGGTTCTCTTTCAACAAGATGGAGATGACAGCTAAAGAACTGCTGGGAAAAGTAAAATAACATTTTCTTGCATTATTTGCCAACAAAATCAATAAACAAAATATTCTTATCATTGATAATAATATCAATCAGTAGATAACAATCCCTTTAGGATGACTATAGAATTTTATTACTTTTTTAGAATCTTTGATTGCTAATCCTCCATTTTCGGAAAGGAATACCGGCATTCCAAAGCATTAAGTTCGTCAAGCGATTGGATAGCATTGGGTCTGCCCTTTACTTGTGCAAGATATGCTGTTTGCAAATGGTTGACAAGTTTATGGTAAAGATCTTCCGGAAAATATTCCCATTTTTCTGCATACTTATAATAATGCTCTATAATATTATTCTCAATAGCTGACAATTCCACTGAAAACTCAATACTCTCTTCGCTGTTGTCAGGGAAATTGATTTTGCCTTCTATACTTGCAATTACATTTGGACAATCTTTGGCATCAGTAAAGAATAGCGGATAAAAAACTTCTTCTGTATCTGCCTTTTCATCATCAATAACCCAATATTTAGCACCTGAATAGAAAACCGTGTATTCCCTATCTTTAATCTTTAGTTTTTTTATATCGGTTAATTTCCAAAACCCCAGCAGACCCAAAGTTGATTCACCTTCCCAATCTGGTAAGTCATAACCTCCCAAACAATAATCCCCTATCAGTTTTCCTTTTTTGGCACATCCCCACAACGTTGTCAGCCATTCTCCCATAAAGACATTCAACTCATTGTAGTCAGTCTTTTCATCCATATTGAGAATCTCGTTCGGACCGGATTTTTCTAAGTATTCATCCAAAAAAAGTGTGTCAATTGAGAGCGTCTTGACAATTTTTCTTTCCGTGCCGGAACTATTCAAACCAATTTTTACAGGTATTTCAACATACCTGTCTTCATTATCCTTATAGCATCCCTCCCAATCATATAATTCTTCATGCTTAGGCGTAATGACTGTAAAATCAAATACGCCACCTTCATTATCTAAATGTCCACATGAACAGCATTTTTTCACCATTTCATCATCTATCATGGCATGATACATTGCAAGAGGGGATTCTTCTAGCAATTCCATGTACTTATCGAAAGAATTCCACAGCTCTTTTTTATGCTCCCAAGCTTCGTATGGATCATCTACGGCAAAATAAGCAAGAGTTTCAGCCCAAGCAGCTTCTTCTGTGGGTTCCCTATAGTTTTCATCCTCCTCATCTGCTTCTTCAAACCAAGAACCGCCTTCTATACCTGTGCTGAAATTGACCACACGAAATGAAACTTTTTTTGTAAAATCATCATTATAAATGTTGATATATAAGTCGATCGTGCAATAAAAATTCCACCAATAAAACTGATTGGGTTCTATTTTGACAAGTTCAATATTTGCACCATTATCATTGACAAAATATTGAATTTCTTTGCCGCCTACAACTATTGTTTTAAAATTCATACTAATTTTCTTATACCTTTTGAAAGTTTTACTAAGTACCCATACGCCAGCCATCAAGCACCATTTCATCGAGTGAAGCGTATTCAGCCAACACAATGTCGGTGCGTCGTATCTGCATCAACATAAACTCCACTTTCTCTTTTGGAATGGCACACACCACATATTTTTTATACACCAAGTCATTAATGGCAATGATAGGTGTGTAGTTCTCCAATTCAGGAGTGAGATACTTCTCGTTCCATCGCAGTTGTGGCGATACAATCGGTGTATCGTAATGTTCGGCAAACATCGCACGTTGTCTTTCAAATTCGGATTTGGTCATAATAATCTGTTTTATGAAACTATTTTTCAAAAATAATAAAGCACATTTAAAAAGTAATCTCCACCAAGCACCCAAGCACAGAATAATATATCAGCTTTGTCTTGACTTTGATTCCGGCAGCCACCAATGCCTCTTCGTATGCCTTGAGCTGTGCTGCATAGTGACCAACGTATTCCTTATTTGTCTTACTCAAGGCATTGCTCATCACACCGGGGTAATTCTTGAAGTCAATGAGAACGCACTCGGTTTCAGCCGTGAACCACAACAAGTCTATCTCGCCAGCGATGACCTGTCCGTCATTGTCGTGACGGAATGGCACTTCATGCTCCACCTTGGCGGCTTTTCCATACTGTTCTTCTAAATATTGGTAAAGACCAGCTATGGAATCGATAATGCCTTCCGCATCTGGCAACATCCTGCCCATACCATAGGCATCCACTATCTGTTGAGCCTTGCTGATCATCTCTCGTCTGTCGGCCTCGGGGCGGTAGATGGCAAAGACATTGTGAATGCAGGTGCCCATAATGTCGTATTCATCACCAAGGTCAACCTTGATGGGACGAGGCACTTGGTTCTGGACAGGATAAAGCACCTGTGGTTTCACCTGATTGGCCAATACATCATCCACCAACTTGCTTGGAGAAAGATATTTCACATCAAAAACCGGGGATGACAGATTATCCTTGCGACAGTAATAATCCGTCGGTTCTGATTTGCTCACATATTTACCATCATCAACCACCTGCACAAACTTCGACAATTCTATGCCAGTTCCGTTGCCCCAAACGGCTCTGTAGTCGGCAGAGCCGCTAATATCCGGTTGAATGCCACATTCGAGTAGCCATTGCATATTTTTCCCTTCTAACGAAGTGGTGATGAGATAGTCGCGTGCCCGCGTGACGCCAACATATAAAAGGCGTTGTGATTCGTAACGCAGTCTGTCTTCATACTGTATATAAGTGCCTAACGTGCCAATATCATTCAGCATATCTTCGGGCAAGTTGGCATTGGATGCCGAAAGGAAAGTTGGAAGACAAGTAAGATAATAATCAGAATAGAGTTGGTCTGTCGTAGGAGCGGTTGTTCTTACATAATTGACTCCGAAGACAAAGCGTTTTTTCAGTTTCTTCACGTTCAGTGAATCATCATCCAAAGAGCAGAGAACAACGACGTTCCATTGAAGACCTTTTGAGCGGTGGTAGGTCAGCACATGGACGCCTTCACAGAAGAAACCTTCCTTGATGACAACGCCTTCTTTGTCAAGATGCTCAAGGTAATGCTCTATGGAAGATGCTTGTCCCAAGGATATGGCATTGTCATCAAATGATTTGGCATCTTCGATCACAGCCTGCAAGGTGCGTTGGCGTTTCTCGGCTTTGCCCCATTTCTGGCATCGGTTGATAATATCCAACTCGATGACCAGCGTTTTTACAATGTCGCTCACCGGGAGTGTCTTAAGTCTCTCTTTTAAAGCCGCCAATTTGTCGAAATCGGGTGCCCCCAGAACTTTTTGATTGTCCTCTATCACATCGGCAGTTTTCGCTCCGAAGAGAAGATGGGCGATTTCGGCTTTGAGAAGCAGCGACTCGTCAATTATGTAGTTGAGGAGCAGACGTACAAGCCGCAATTCTTTGCAGTTAACATCCACCAAGCTCTCCATTACTACAGGGATGTCCTTGGCTTGCAGAGCATTCGTAATGGCATCGACATCCGCATTGCTTCTCGCCAAGACAGCTATATCGGAATATTGGACGGGACGGGATTGATTATTGTCTTTGTCAATGACATATTTGATTTCGCTTTTGCCGTCCACAATGTCACGTATCTGACGCGCTATAGAATTGAAAAGCTTATCTTTGCTGGCCGAAGCCCTTTTTTGGCCAGGCTCAAGCATCTTTTCCTGTTCCCAATGCCATAGTGCTGGGGTGTTGTTGGGCAATAATTCTTTCCTATGGGCAGTGAGCTCAACCATATCAGAGTCCAAATCGTCAAACACCTTGGTAAAAACAGCCGAAGTAGTGTCCACCAAAGGCTTCACAGAACGGCGCGACTCGTGCAATGTGTCGAAGTCCATACCTGCGACTTTCTTTTTTGTATCTTCGACGATTTTGTCTGTCAAGGCCTGAACCAACACCGTGTCGCAACCTCTGAAACCATAGATGGCCTGTTTGGGATCACCCACCCAATAGCTATGCTCCACCAAATCCGACAACAAGTCGAAAATCTGGATTTGCTTCGGGTTGGAGTCTTGGAACTCATCCACAAAGACATATTTCACCGACTGTGAGATATCTGTTTTAACTTCATCGTCTTGCAACAGTTGGATAAACTTGCTCTCCATGTCGTTGAATTCAATCAAGCCGTGTTCATCTTTGAACTGTTCGAACAATTTTGACCACTCACGGGCAATTTTGAATACACGTTCAATGCAGCCATAATACGTGACGCGCATATCGTTTTCGCTCTTGGTTGGGTTTTGCATAAAGGAAAAACGTCCATTGTTCCCTAAAAGCAACTGAGCCATCTTTTTGGATTCGCATTCAGATGTTTTCAAGTTATTGATTCCAAAGGCGTCGGCCGTTTCCACTATGTCCTGAACCAATGGTTTCCAGAAATTATAGTTATATTTGGTTGACCTACTTTGTTTGATGTCAAAGGTTTCGGCAAAATCTCTGAATGCGGCCACATCGGCATCTGTGACAACTTTGGTTAGGGTGCGATTGAGATAGCTCGTTTTGGCTTCGTCGGTGATGGTTTCGACAGAAGCGCTCAGTCCCAGTTTGTACCAATATTTTTTGATATATTGCAAACCGATGGAATGTACTGTTCCGATGGCCGCGGAATCAAGTTCCGCCGCCTCTGAAAACAATTTATGCTGCAGGAATTTCTCACGGGCGTTTTTCTTCAAGTCGGCAGCAGCATCGGTAGTGAATGTGGATGCGATGATCTGCGACGGGGTGCAAAGGCCATGTTTGACCTTGTCAACCATTTCTTCGGTAAGGCGGTAGGTCTTGCCCGAACCGGCTCCGGCATTGATATAGGTAATGTTTTTCATTATTCAAGTCCTCCTTTCAATACGATGTTTTTATTGCCATAACTGGTGGATTTTAGAGTGTTATCATTGTAGTCGCCTCTAAGTGGATAGAGTTGCTTGCTTGCAGAATCTTTCACATATTGCAAGTTGGCGAGTTCAAGCTTCTCTCCTTCTTCTATAATGCCAGATTTTATTTGCTTTATTCTATAAGAATAGGAATTAGTGGCCAACTTCATCAAATCGTTGCTGCTACCTGGTACGACCATTTCTATATTTTTGTGATTCAAGTTGTTGTAAACGGTGTATAGGGTGTGTCGAGGCAATGCATAGTAGCCCATAAAACAGACCTTGTGTTTTTCATTATTGTCTTCCAGATATTTTTCCACTACGGCCTTGTAAACCGCCAATTGCAACGCATCATTTTGTGCGAGTTTCTTTTGGTAAGTTGTGCTCTCGTTCCATTTGAAATCGATAATCACATAATCGCCGTTGTTGTCGGTAAGCACATAGTCGATGCGGGCGTTCATTTTCCCTATCGTAGGCACTTCGGCTTCGTAATATTGTTCCGCCCCTA
>DBXJ01000059.1:35614-54036 GCA_002309475.1 Bacteroidales bacterium UBA1215 | reverse complement strand
TTCTCTTCCAAAAGTAGTATGGCACCTTGTACTTCGGCCAACTCATTAACCAGCATGTCGAAATTCGAGTTGTGTATTTTACGCATATTAGCGATCTGACGGCTTCCATTCTCCGTCAGTTTTTCCACGTAAGCGTGAGCTACATTTCCCTTCACGGTATCCATGTCGGCCATAGCCGCCGTGCCATATTGGTGCAGGCCAAGAATATAATCCATCACATAGTCGAAGGGCCTTTGGATGAGTTCATCGAGGCTGCTGTAGCTTTCCATCTCCCGTTTGAGACCACCTTTTTCTTTTTCCGTATCGAGCAACTTAAACACAGAAGAATCTACTTTGTACTCCTCTTGCTTGGTGGAAGCGGCCATCACTTTGTTTTGTTCCCATCCTTTCAGGTCGGGAGTTTCGGGTTTTATATTGAGTTTTCCTGTGTATCGCAACTCCGTGGCGACGGGGTCTTCAACAGGCAGTTCGCCGCCGATGATGTCGCATTCGAGCATAAGGATTAGTTTGTTTACTTTCGACAAGACACCGAGTTCGATTTCGCGTTTGGCTTTCAGCAGTGTTTCCCTGTCGGACACTTCAAGATTGTTGTTCCGAAGTATGTCTATCTCGGCAGGACTGAGAAAATCCAAATCGTATCTGAAGTTGTATTCGGGGGTTGTGCAGGCCCAATAAAGGGTGTCGGGAGCGGTTTGGATGTCGGCAATGGAGTGCGTCACGTTGATGCAACCCACTCGCGCCGGCTGGTTGAGCAATGTTACAGGACGTGTTATCTGCGAAGTCCACAGCAAAAGATTGCTGGTGTCTATTTCATTTGGTTCGTCCTCCAAAATCATTTTCATAATATCGCAGTTGTCGGCCACTGCGTTGAATTGCAGGGATTTGCTCTCGTCGTAGAGATTCTGTGTGGCCCATTTTTTCATCGTGTCGAGGAATTTCTCAACGATTTTCTTCTCCACGATGTACTTGCCGTTATTTTCTTTCACATGATTCCATTGGTTGATGAACAACAAAGCTGTGGCTCTTTGNNCGATTTGGACATATCCTTCCCATCGTGGTCGTATACCGCTTCATCGATAAGCGCATTCCACGCAGTACCAATGCCGTTGTCTTCCAGCAATTGATCAAAAAGAACACGGCGTAGCGACGGGTAATAGTTTGTACCATCCTTCTTATTAGTTCGTTTCACGCATATCGAGGTGAGAGGCGTTGACGGCAGTTGCAAGTAAGCCAACAACGTGTTGAGGTTGAGCGGCTTGCTGAACAGTTGGAGTCCTAACGTAAAAATCTGCATCACAGCGCCTATGGCATTGCTTTCGTCGCCAACTTGAGGCTTGTCTTCCAGAGCCAAGTCCAGATTGAGGATGGAGGAGTCATCGCAAACCACCACATCGTTGTCGCCCAACTTCTGCTGTGCCAGCCATTCGGCCATCTCGAGGTCGTTTTTGAACGACAAGACTTGGGCTTTTTGGTGCAAATTGTTAGCAATGTTCATCGGAGCGTAGCTTATCGAGCAACCGTTTTTTTCCATATTGTCAAACAGTTGCCTGTAAAGCGGTTCCAAGTGTTCCTTCTTACAAGCCACCTCGATGCGGTCGGTTTTCTCCAAAAGCGGAGTGTTTTGGGAAAGTTCGAGAAGGGTGCGCCAACGGTCGGCTTCGCCTTTTTCGGTGAAAAACGCTTCCACAGCAGCCAATCCGTCGAGACGGCTAGTATTTGTAATCGTCTTGTTCCAACCGGCTTTCACAAGGGCATCGCGCCAGCCTAACACAACGTAGGCCGTTCTGATTTTGTCTTTTTCAAACGATGATGCGAAAAACAGGTTTTTGTTGCAGGCAATGGCTTTTTTTATGGCTCGTGCGTAGAAGATGGCACGTTGGAAATCGTCTGAATACCTTCCGGTGAGTCCCGCCCGCAACTCCATTTCGTCGAGCAGTCCGAGCGGTCCGACATACTTGGTGCCGAGCTCGCATTGGTTTTTGTCGGGATTCCCCGCATAGCAGTTCCCGTCGTAATAAGGACTAAATATAATTTTAAGCATAAAATACAATTTGACTATTTTGAACGCGAATAATATTTATCGCTATGATTGTTATACTATATTGAATTGTTTATTTGTTGTTTTGTGGATGCAAAGATACAACTTTTTTTTAATAAATAAGCCACATTCAAGTCACAAATGCAAATTTGTTAAACAATATTTTTTTGCTATTAGCTCTTTATTTCAAAAATTTGTTGTACTTTTGCAGTCGGATGAGAAAGAGGAACGGATTTATGTCAAATTGCCAACCTCTCTAAAAAACGCGCTAAATAACAAACTGCCATACGCGGTGTTCTTTAGCGATAAAGGGCACCGCGTTTCTCATCTTCGGCATAGAACCTTCCGGTGTAGAGGCAACCGGAATAGAAAGATGAATCAAAATCATTACATCACTTTGCTCAACGGACGCGATCTGTTGTGCTATCCGAAAGTGGAACCATCCACACCCATTGACAATCGTATGAAACTTGACACCACGGGACAGTACCTCATTATCGGGCGGAGTAAACCCGTTGTGAAACCCACCCCGCCAGAGGTGGAAGAGCAACGGCAACAGGCCGTGAAATTCTTCACCGACCACGCCTTCTTCTTCCTTGACCACCGCAAGGAAATCCTGAACGACAGCCGGATGTTCCTCGCCCCTGTGCCCGTTGAAAGCGGCATCGCCTATGCGGGCACCAGCGGATTCAAACGCCCCACCTTGGGCGTTTATATCGAATGGTGGATGAGCTGCATTCCCGCCATCATCAGCCGCTACCACAAAGACACCTGGCTCGTGTATCGCATTGCGGGGAGTCCGCTGTCGGGCTGCAACTGCTGCGGCATCGTCAATTCTAACGGGGAGTGCCGGTCTGAGAACCTGCCCAATCCGTTCAGCGACATTTGGCATTCCTTCGTGAAGGTCAACACCCGCTATGACGAGGCCAAGCAACGCTACGAAGCCTACTCCTTAGAGGAGGTTGTGAAACTGCTGGAAGCCAACGACCAAGGCGACAGTCTGTTAGAAAGAGAGTTGTTTCTCCTTAGACACGAGAATCTGGCTTTGCGGCAGCAAATACAAGATACTCAAGAGACCATGGAATATATGCGTAGCACCCTGCTGAAGGCCTACCTCGAATGCAAGCGTGAAGTCCTCACGAAATGGTATGCCGACTACTGCCGGAAGCTGGAGGAGGGTAAACGGAAGCTGGAATCGCTGAATCTGCAGAAGCAGCAACTCAAGCAGCAATTGCGAACCGGCGAAATCAATAATAAATTCTATCAGCACCAACTTACTCCTTTGAAGAAAAGAATATCTGATTTGAAACTAGAACTCAAATTCGGGGCGAAGAAAGAACTTTCCGAATTGCTCCCCGGCGTGATCCACCCATTGGGCAACTCAGGATATATCACATTTGATGAAGTGGTGAAATTTGTGAAGGGGAAAAATCCCGAGCAAAAAGAATAGACCATTTCCTATCCTATTATTGTATGGAATGAGCCGCCCGCAACTCCTGCTCGTTGAGCAGTCCGAGCGGCTTGACATACTTCGTACTGATCACACATTACTGTTTTGCGGATTACTACCTTAGCCAGTGAGCCAAAGGTTGCAAATCATCATATTCTAGCCTTCGGGATTGCAAATCCCGAAGGACATACTATAGATTTGAAAAATAATAGTTTTTGAGATATATTACTGATTATCAACCTATTTGTTAACTTCTATCCAAATTTTTACACGGTTAAATATTTGTTCTTGCCAATTCTTCTGGCAATCATCATTGCTTTGTACCACATCTTGCTCGGATTCTGGATTTTCCGATACTCCTGGCAGGAAAATCATATCACAACCAGCACAACCTGCACCATTGTCCACAAACTCACCGATTATGTCTTCATCATTATCACGACACCTTGGATAAAGCAACGCAACTCTTTTCACACCATTCACTTTATCCTTTTTGTATATGTGGCTATATACATACATCTGGTGCAAATCCGAATCCGAAATATCCAACTTACCGTTTGAATCCTTGTCGTATGGAGTTTTCCATTTTGTATCTAGCACAAAGCATCCTTCTTCGTTAGAAATTACAATATCGGCTCTAACTGTTTTTGTCTTGGACCTGTTGGGGTCTGTTCGTTTCCAGAAAAGTCTCGAATCTTGCTCACTGACATTATAACTCGTCAATTTCCGTCGAAGCGTAACGAAAACAAACTCCTCCCACAGCTTGTTCATATCGAACATCAGGGTCCACACATGATTGCTGCCGTGGTGCAGGTCTGGCGAGTAGTTGAGCAGAATCATCTCCGCCAGCTTGATGACATTGCGGTAGTCCTCGCTTTTGCGGTCGAAGATGAGACGGGAGAAGAGTTCGGGCGTTACGGCTATCTCGTCCAGTTCGGGGAAGTTGAACAGGGTCGAGGTTGCCCGCCCCTTGATGTCGGAACTGTTGGTGATGTCGCAAATAGCCAGCAGTGCCTGCCGAATGATGCGGTTGAGGATGTGGTTGTAGTCGTAGGTGGTGTAGCGCACATAGAAACGTTCCTGATGCACGCAGTTGTAGGCAATCTGTTTGTTGAACAACAGCTTGCCTTTCAAGGAGGTACGGTTGCCATCGGTTTTACGATAGGTCTTTATGAGTCCCCGGTTGAGCAGCACCGCCACCTCATCGAGGAACTTTTTGAGGAAGATATTGAGCAACACATTGGGACGCCATTGCAGATTGGCAGGAGATGTGGTTTGTACCTTGAGCTTATATACCTGTGAGAGCATAAAGGTGAGACGGTCTTGCCAAAGTTGTTCGTTTTTTGACTTTTTTTCACTCTCCGTTTCCTCTTTCGCATCCTTATCGGCTTTGGGCAGCACATAGATGGAGAGGTCTTTCACGGTAATGACACCCACGTACTGGCAGAACTTGATGCCTTTCTTGCCCTTCCTGTAGGAAGTTTCAAAAAGGTACGATTTCTTCTGCTTTTCCAAATACTTCTCTAGTAATTGGAAATGAGTATTTGAAAAACCATCTTCTTCAACGGCAATGAACCCGTGCTCGAATCTGTAAATCTCCTTTGACATATCTAACGTGTTAGGTTAGTCTATTTTTCTTCAAGTTTGAAATTTGATTCAGGTTCTCCATTAAAAATTCTTTCTCTGACATATTTTACATCAATTTTTTTCCCGTCTTTTGTCAGAAATTTATTTTCTCTATAGGTTTCTTCCATCTTTTGATACTCTTCGCTGCTAACTAGTTCATGAACAGCTGCTTTAACAACAACCTTATTATCAGAGTTGTCATCAAACGGTCTTATTTCGTATCTTTCTTCTGCTATGTCAAGGTCTTGATCACTGTCACCAACAAATGGGAACAATTCTTTTCGAATGGAATTTTCTTTTTTGCCCATATATGAATTTTCCACAAATCCAGGTCCCAGCACATAATAAATCTTCTTGTAGTCGCCGTAGAAGTATTCCTGCAGCAGAGGGATAATCTTGTCTTTGAAGACATTCGTGAGCCATTCTTCTTTGTTCGGATATTTATCACTGCCATCTTTATTTTTATCGTCGTGTCCCATAAAATAGCTATGTCCAATCTGGTGCTCGCGGTCTTTAAGGACTATGATGCGGTCATTGATTTTTTCTAACACCTCTTTAAGATCAATATCAGATTTTGGATCTCCTTTTGTTAATTGGATTTTTGTCAGCAGTTCCGGTTTCGGCATCATTTCCTCAAAAGAAAATCTACGACGCAAGGCAGTATCGAGGGCTTCCACGCTGCGGTCGGCGGTGTTCATCGTGCCGATGATGTAGAGGTTGTTGGGGACACCGAAATACACAGGTTCTCCTTTTTGTGCTGAAGAATAAGGCAAAATGGCTTTCATTTCCTCGCTATTACCCAAACGCTTGCTTGGCTCTATCAGCGTAATCAGTTCTCCGAAAATCTGCGCCACATTGCCGCGGTTAATTTCGTCGATGATAAGAACGTAGTTTTCCTCTTTTTTATCGTTTATTTCACCAGTGATAATTTCATTCAAAACATCAATTTTTATCCCACCATTGTCAACAACGCCTTTTTTCTCTTTATAAAAGCCATAAATACTTTGTTGGGATAAATTCTTATCATAAAGCTTGGAAATCGGAATATTATCTCCAGTATATAACCATTTAGCTTTTCTAAACTGATGCATATCTATTGACGGATCATCTCTAAATTCATAATCTCCATCCACCTGAGCAATACCTTTGACCTCTTTTGTCCCATCTGATATTAAAACGATGTCACCTGGTTTCATCCATTCTTTAAAAATCTCAAGTGCAGCAGCACCCCATGTAGGATCAAGCTTTTTAAAATCAGCTCTCGTTTTACAAGTGCTAAAATCTTTTGAATCGCCCCAACCTAATGCTAGCACTTCATTTTCAACACAATATTCAAAAACAGAATCTGCGTCTTTGCCTTTTTCTCCTAAAGACATCTTGAAAACACGTGTCTTAGAGAAATCTATTTTTGTAGATGTGTTTACTACTGATATTTTTTTCGCTTTTTCACAAATCTGTTTGAATAATCCATCCTGCACATCATAAACCATTTGTTCTTCATTATTTCGGGGTGGTATCGGCTTTATTCCCTCAATAAAATCCTCGTAGCTCATTGATTGATGGAAGGTGGTGAACATGATTTGATCAGTATCGATATAGGCATCATATTCTTTCTTCAAATCATCATACGTTGTTCTTCCTGTTTTGACATCATCCTGTAGATCCTCGACACTTTTCTCTTTCATGATTGCCAATGCGTAGAAAAGAGTGTTATAAGTCTTTCCTGTACCTGGAGGGCCATAGAGGATGAGGTTGAGAGGATGGGATGGTATTTCATCATCACTGCTGCCTCCTTTTCCTCCTCCGCCAGAAGATGTTCCAGTAGATGTAGGAGGTGTCGCAAACATTATCTTTTTCTTATCACGTGTAATTCCTAAAATATTATCGTAATCTGGGATATTGAATATTTCCCCTATTTCTTCTAGATCATAACTGTGAATATTCGGAGCTAATGCGTTTGCTAAATCTCTAGCTAGTTTATCCATATAGGCAGAAAAATATGCATGTTTGGGTATTTCTCCTGGCAGAATCTCACATTTGTTGTAAAAAGTGCATAATATATCGTAACCATCTTTTATGCTTTTTAAATTTAAAGAATCAAATTTATGGCTGTCTATTAAATTTTTCCAGAATGAATATCCGATAGGATATCTATCAGGATCTTGTAAATGTTTTACAATAGAAAATAAGCCAGTAAGTCCACTTTTTCGACCGCGAGTTATCGTAATGGTTAATGTTTCTTTAAAAGAACTATAATTATCTTTTTCATTTTTTATAGCATTAAAAAGCTCAGGAAGAGAGGTGATATTTTTTAATGAACTAATACGTTGATTACAACTAAAGTATTTGTCAATGTTAACAACGAAATATTGTAAATTATTCTCATCACTCTTTATAAAAGAGTATGTTGTCTTCCGTATCTTGTTGATGACATCTAGTAACTCCGATGGTAACCTTACTAAATTGTTACATATATTATAACAAGTGGTCTTCGATGCATCTATAACAAAAGCATTGAATTTTTTTTCTTTTTTCGCATCCCGATAATCAATAGGAGTTCTGGGAATCGGTAAATCTATCGCCATATCAATATAAATAACGGGACTTCCTAATTTAACATTTTGTACATAATCTCCACTTCTCTCTGCCGAAGTCCCATTAAACAGAGTGAGGAAAAAGATTTTGCAAAGATAATAAAAAAACTGATACGGATGACTTGTAAAAGAAATAAAATTTCATGTGCAAAAATCAAGAAAAATGGGGGGAATATTCCATAATTTTTTAAGGGAGAAAGTGTATTAAACCCACTTTTATCATCCAATTGCAAACTATTTTTTCAAGTTGTAGCAAACTTACAAAAAAAAATTGTACATTTGCAGTTTGAATCAAGCAGACACATCTGCAAAAAATTTAAAAAGTAAATAAAAAAAATAACTATAAAATGAAGGGTACAAAAAACATTATTATCCAAATCTGCCTAATCGTAGGCATTTTAGTATTGTGTGTGATGGTATATCGTTCCATTGCACGTCCGCAAAAATGTGCAACTATCTGTGAAGCAAGAAAATTAGAAGTAGTTGGAAAATTGAAAGACATTCGTACACTACAAGCTTTCTACAAAACAGAAAAGGGTTCTTATGCCAAAACCTTTGACCAATTGAAAGATTTTTGGTACAACGGCAATATGACCATCGTGGTTAAAGAAGGTACTGTTCCTGATACATTGACAGAAGCAGAAGCCCTCAAACAAGGCATCATCCGCCGTGATACAACCGTTGTAAAAGCAAAAGACGAAATGATAAAAAGTTTCCCGGAAACTTTCAATATCGACAAAATAGATATCATTCCTTTTTCCGGTGGAGAAAAATTCATCATGGATGCAGACACGATTGTAAGAGCCGGTATTCCTGTATATGTATATGAGGTAAAGGCTTTGAAAAGTCAATATTTGAAAAATATGGACGAAGACCCTCGCGTAAAAGATGTCTTTATGGGAAGATTGCTTTTCTCCGGACTTCAAGAACAATTTTTAGGAAAAGACTTCAACTTTAAAGAAAGCGTAAAAGACGTTGTCTTGGGTTCCCTAACAGAACCTTCTACTGATGGAAATTGGGAATAGTACAAGCAAGAATTTGAGTTTATTATATACTCTTTCTGATGAGAAACCTTTAACCGATACCACTAAAGAGGTTGTAAGATTGTCATCAGAGGGTTTTTGTGTTGCTTTCACCGACGAACACAAAATTCTTCGTTTGTCGCAATACGGCTTCACAACTCCCCTTTCCGAAAAAGAAAAAATAGAAGAAATTGCTCATTTGGTCAATACTTTAGATACTGCCGGTGAGCATATTTTTTCTTACGCAAATTTTGCCAATACACAAATTCCTTGTGAATTGTTTTCGGAAAAAATCATCTTGCCGACCATGACAGCCTTGGTGGACAACACCGACCGGTATCACTTTATTCACGAAGAAATCACAGACTATCAATTGGTGAATATCTCCGCTTGGGACAAAGACATCTACCAAACAGTGGAAAAATTGTTGCCGGATTACCGATGCACTTCATTATCTACCGCATTGCTGAAAATTTCTGCCTCCTTGCAGGAAAATATAGCCGTTTATGTAGATAACAGCATTATCACCATTATAGTTAAAAAGGACAAGCAACTGCAAGCCATCAATAGTTTTTATTTCAGCAATGAAGCCGATTTTTGTTACTACTTGCTGGCATTTTTGAGAAAATTTGCTCCCGACTATGTGATGCAAACAACTATTTTGTTGGGTAATATCAACAATACCTCCCCTATTTGCGAAACTTTGAAGCGATATTTTAAAAATATACAAATTCTTAGCCATCCTGCCATGGATACTTACCACCATTATTGCGATTTAACAACCTA
Organism: Bacteroidales bacterium UBA1215; assembly: GCA_002309475.1. GTDB lineage: Bacteria > Bacteroidota > Bacteroidia > Bacteroidales > WCHB1-69 > UBA1205. The sequence continues at coordinate 44,520 of DBXJ01000059.1, read as the reverse complement.
TTAGCATGAGAATCATTTGTGGAAGTAGAAGAGGCAAGAAAATTACAGCACCCGAAAATCTTCCGGTGCGACCTACTACCGATTTTGCTAAGGAAAGTATTTTCAATATCTTAAACAACTATTTTAATTTTGATGCCGTCCATGTGTTGGATTTGTGTGCCGGCACCGGCAACATCAGCTACGAATTTGCTTCACGGGGAGCCCTTTCGGTAACCGCCATCGATAACAATGCACATTGTGCTGCTTTTATCAAAAAGACTGCCAAAGAATTGCATTTTGACGCCATCAGCGTTTTCAATGTGGAATGCCTCGCATTTTTGAAAACCGCCAAAATGAAATTCAACATTATTTTTGCAGACCCTCCCTACGATTGGGACAACTATGCCACTATCCCGGAATTAGTCTTCTCTAACAATTTATTATTGCCGGACGGATTCTTGGTGATAGAACACCCGAAAGAAATTGCTTTCAAGGAGCACCCTAAATTTTATCAACAAAGAGTTTACGGAAAAGTCAATTTTTCCATTTTCGCAGAAAATCTTTAGAAAGGAAAATTATGATTCAATCAATGACCGGATTCGGTAGTTCCGTTTGTGCAATTGACGACTGCACCTATACTATCGACATCAAATCCATCAATTCAAAAACATTGGATTTAGTGCAAAAATTGCCTTCGGCACTTAAAAATAAAGAAAATAGTATCAGAACTATCATCGCTCAATATTTAGACCGTGGCAAAATAGACGTCACCATCACCGCCGAAGCGGCCAACGGATCGGATTCCACCTCTATTGACGAGCCGACTTTTCACAAACATTACAACGAAATAAAAGCATTGGCCGACAAAACCAATGCCACCCTCTCTGATGCCGATATTTTCAACTTGATATTCAAAATGCCCGATACATTTTGTTCTAAAAAAGAAACCATAGACGAGGAAACCTGGCAACAACTGACACAAGCCATTGCCGGTGCCTGCCAACTATTGAACGAAAATCGTGCAGAAGAAGGAAAAGAATTAGAGAAAGATTTCAGACTAAGAATTTCTTTGATTTCCAAATATTTAGACGAAGTTGAATTGTTAGAAAACAACAGAGTGGATTTGATAAGAAATCGTATTGAAAAACAATTAGCCACTTTAGAGCAACCCTACGATAACAATCGTTTCGAACAAGAAATGATTTATTATTTGGAAAAGTTTGACTTCACCGAAGAAAAAGTCCGCCTCCGCAAACACTGCAGTTATTTTTTAGACACCATCAACACCGAAGATGCCGCCGGCAAAAAACTGTCTTTCATTTCACAAGAAATCGGCAGAGAAATTAATACACTCGGCTCTAAAGCATCCGATGCCGACATACAAAAATTGGTGGTAATGATGAAAGACGAATTGGAAAAGATAAAAGAACAATTAGCTAATGTATTGTAGATTAAATCTTTTCATATTTTTCCTTTTTGCCGTATTTTGTTCCCAAGCACAATCTTTAGATTCGCTGCAACACCCGCAAAATGTAAAAAAAATCTCCGGCAAACTATTGCAAACAAATCATATTGTACTAAAGAAAAATCAATTGCTTTCTTTAGACACCATTTCCGTTCGGGAAAACGAACTTCATCTGTTTGACAGACAAGGCAACAAAATCCTTTATGCCCAGTTGGACCAAAAAGACAGTGCCTACCAATTCTACAACTATACCTACAATCAATTGAACCAGAAAATAGAACAAGCACAAACATTTAATTATTACTTCTATAAAGGCAAAAACACCTACACCTACAATTCGGACGGCACACTCCGGCAAATGAAGCAATTGGACTATCGAGACAGCATTTACCGCACCACTAATTATTCCTACGTCAACGGAAAAATAAAGGAGGAACGCACTTATAATGCTTCCAACTTGTTGATTATTCATCGACAATCGTTCTACGACCCACAAGGAGACCTCACCTATTTTGTCAACAATAGCACCTCCGTTTCTTATAACAACAATCTGCCATTTTCCATCAAACAATATTTCGACGACAATCACCACATGATTCGCCGGGAATATTTTGACGAATACAACAATTTGAAAATCTATTGGCTTTATACTTACGATGAAAACGGCAACAAACTATCCGAAAAACAATTCAACAGCAAAGACCAAATAGTCGGCAGCACCTATTATGTCTATAACAAGAAAAATTTGGTGACAGAAATCCGCCAATACGATGCCAACACCGGCAAACGCACAAAAATGAATTATCAATACAATAAAAACGACAACTATTCACATTTAAAAATCTACCTTGACAATTCCAAAAAACCGGAATATTACAAAGACTGCTACTACGACCAACATGGCAATTGGATATTGTGGATTGAAAAAGACAAGCATAAAAAAGTATTGGCTGTCGGCAATCGTAGCATAGAATACTACGAATAAACCTACTTTTTGACTAATAAGCCGGGAAATATATTATGACAAAGGAAAAATTAAGAAATAAAACAGGTATCTATTTTTTTTATATAATCTCATTATTCATTGTCAGTTGTAACCGTTTTTGGGGCATCTATCCAATATTAGAAAATGTATTATTATGGGATCGTGGAACTCCATATGAAAAAATTATTATTTATAATGATGGAGATATGCCTTGGAAAAGAGTTTCAGGCTTTCCTATTATCCCTAGCAATACACAATTTCAAACAAATACTAAAATCGGAGTAAATGAATATGTAGAATCTTTTTCAAATAATAAAGAATGGCTCCTCGCAAAAACAATAGCTTCTGCAGATTCCTCCATGCAAGAAAGATATTGGATAATTCATTTTTCGAATAATGGTAAAATGAAGCAAAACGAAGTTGCAGATTCAACTTTTGGACCTTTTCATAAATCTGAATTTAATATTGTGATTGCTCAAAAACAGATAGATAAATCTTTACTGATAGATTTTTTATCACAAAAATAGCACATAAATGCAAATACATAAAAACAGAAGCAAGAATAAAACTGCTAAATAGCAACTAAAAGGATGAAAATATTTATTCAATAAATATCAGTATTCTGTATAATCTGATAAAACTACTTTTTAGGTGTCAAACCCATTTTTTTAGCCTCTTCAATCATATAATTGTAGGAACTTTCATACTCGTTGGGAATGATTCCGTCTAAAATAGCTTCTCTAATGGCATTTTTTATCACGCCCACTTCCTTGCAAGGCGGCAATTGAAACAAATCCATGATTAATTCTCCGCTGATAGGAGGCTGGAAATTTCTGATTTTATCTTTGGCTTCTATTTCTTGTAATTTTTGTCGCACAATTTCAAAATTGTGCATATATTTCAGCACTTTTGCCCTGTTTTTGGAAGTAACATCGGCTTCACACAGCAACATCAAATCGTCAATATCATCACCTGCATCAAAGAGCAAACGGCGTATAGCCGAATCGGTAACCCCGTCTTCCACCAAGGCGATAGGACGCAAATGCAACAATACTAATTTGCTGACATAATTCATCTTCTCATTTTGCGGCATTTTCAATTTTTGGAAGATTTTTGGCACCATTTTATAGCCGACATATTCATGTTGGTGGAAAGTCCAACCGACTCCTTGGACAAACTTTTTGGTTGCCGGCTTGCCAACATCATGCAACAATGCCGCCCATATCAGCCATACATTACCGGTATTTTGAGCTACCTTGTCCATTACTTCCATGGTATGCAAAAATATCTCCTTATGACCGCGACCTTCCACATATTCCACCCCTTTCAAAGCGGCTATCCAAGGAAGAATTCGCGGCAAAAGCCCACTCTCGTCCATCAAGTGAAAGCCGATAGAAGGTTTGTTGGAAAGCAGAATTTTGTTCAATTCTTCAACAATTCTTTCTTTCGACACTATATCGATACGACCGGCCGACTCTTTGATACCATTGAACGTATTTTCCTCTATGGTAAAATGAAGTTGCGTGGCAAACCTGATAGCCCGCATCATCCGCAAAGGGTCATCAGAAAAAGTGATTCCCGGATTCAACGGTGTACGGATAATGCCGTTTTTTAAATCTTCCATGCCATTGAAAGGGTCTGTCAGTTGCCCATAGGTACTCGGATGCAAAGAAATAGCCATGGCATTGATAGTAAAATCCCGTCTGTTTTCATCATCCTGCAGTGTACCCACCTCCACATGAGGATTGCGGGAATTGTGGCTATACGACTCTTTTCTGGCTCCGACAAATTCTATCTCGGCATTCTGATAGTGAAACATAGCCGTTCCGTAGGTTTTGTAATAAACAACTTTTTCTTCCGGAATAGCCAACTTTTTTGCCACCGCGAGGGCAAAGTCCACGCCATTGCCCAAGACTACAATATCTATATCTTGGCTATGGCGATGCAGAAAAATATCGCGGACAAAGCCTCCCACCACATAGGCTTCTACACCTAATTCAACACTTATTTGAGCTATTTGCTCAAAAATAGGATGTTTCAATTCCGCTGTTAATGTCTGCATCTATTTTTTTTTGCAAAAGTAACATTTTTTTCTAAAAGATAGAGAAAGTCTATGGTCAAATTGTTTCTTCCAACTATTTTTTCAGCATAAAATGCTCCTTGATAAGGAAAAAAGTTTTATCTTTGCAACTTGAAACAAAAAGTAACAGGCTGCATTCGTCTAGAGGTCTAGGACATCAGATTCTCAGTCTGAGGATCGTGGGTTCGAATCCCACATGCAGTACTATATTCCCCATCATATAGTATTTATTTTTCATTGGAGCATGTCAAAACTACGACATGCTTTTTTATTGTCGGCAAATAGGGTTTGCTAAGAAAAAAAATGCTACCTTTGCTAATTATAATTTAATTTTTGTACTATGAAAGAATTATTGATTGCAGCAGACCACGCCGGTTTTGAAACCAAGGAATATATCAAGCAACAATTAGTCAAAGACGGCTATACTTTTAAAGACTTTGGCACATTTTCCACCGAAAGTATGGACTATCCGGATGTTGTCCACCCTTTGGCAACACTTATCAACCAAGGAGAATATCCTATGGGGATTGTGATATGTGGTTCCGGCAATGGCGTTAACATGACTGCCAACAAATATCCGAATGTGCGTTCTGCCCTTTGCTGGAACACCGAATTGGCAGCCCTTGCCCGCCAACACAACAATGCCAACGTGTTAGCTTTGCCGGCTCGATTTATCGACAAAGAATTAGCCCTCAACATTGCAAAAACTTTCTTAACTTCCTCTTTTGAAGGTGGTCGCCACGAAAGACGTGTCAACAAAATTGCCCCTAAACTATAAAATGGCCAAAAACTCTCTGCAACTTCAATTAGATGAATTCATCAAAGCCTACTACAACAATCGCATTCGCAAAGGTTGTTTAGTGTTGTTGATTGTTGTTTGCAGTCTGTTTGCTGTTTTTTCATTATTGGAATATTTTTCATATTTCCCTTCGTGGGTAAGAGGCATTTTCTTCTACGGCTTCATCGCCATGGCAATAACAGTCTTGGTGGGTTGGATTTTGATTCCTCTTTTCAAAAAACATAAATGGATAAAAGGACTTTCCTACAAAGACGCCGCCGTCATCATCGGCAGGTTTTTCCCTGAAATTGACGACAAACTGCTCAATGCCATTGAATTACAAGAGATGACAAACGATTGCGACAAGGCAAAATTGGAATTGTTGCAAGCCGGCATTGAAGAAAAAACCATTTTAATGAAAAAATTTCATTTCCCTCTCGCCATTGACTGGCAATCAACACGAAAATATATAAAATATGCCGCCGTTTTGCTGTTGGCAATTGTCATTTTGTTTGCTTTCAACAATGAATTATTCACCAAACCCACCAATAGAATTATCCATTACAGCCAATATTTTGAAAAGCCGGCTCCCTATCATTTCTATTTGAAAAATGACAATCTGCAAGCATTTGAAAATGAAAATTTTACAATAGAAATTGTCGTTGACGGAGAAGAAATGCCCGAAGAGGCATTCATTCACATAGACCAAGCCGACTATCGTCTGCAAGCCGACAAACACCACGTGTATAGCTTTGAGTTTAAAAATCTGCAAGCCAACACATCTTTTTATATTCATTCCGAAGAAGTTCGCTCGCAAGATTTTGAAATAAAAGTTCTGCCCAAACCGATTTTGATAAGTTTTTCGGTAGAATTGGATTATCCCGCCTACACCGGAAAACCCAATGAAACCTTGGAAAACAATGGAGATATGTTTGTTCCGCAAGGTACCCATATCACTTGGCTGCTCAACTCACGCAATACCGAAAGCATTATTTTTCGCCATGATGCCACCTTTGACACCATTGTTGCCGACAAAGACAAAAGCCAAGTGCAACTCAAAGCCATGCAAAGCCAAACCTATTGCATTTCCAATTTGAATAAATATCTGCAAAACAAAGATTCGCTTTCCTATGCCATTACGGTTATCCCCGATATCTATCCCGATATTGAGGTAACAGCCGTCAACGACAGTGCTTTTCTGGATAGATTTTATTTCAAAGGAACCATCAAAGATGACTATGGCTTCCAGAAACTGAATTTTGTCTATCTCATCAAAGAAGACGACAAAGAAATTCGTCGGGAAATTGTCCCGATTCCCATTCAAACATCGGCTATCATTCAAGATTTCTACCATTATTTTGATGCACAAACATTGAATATGGAAGCCGGACAATCTATTGAATACTATTTTGAAGTATTTGACAATGATGCAGTAAATGGTTCTAAATCGACAAAATCGACTATTATGGAATTCCATTTGCCGTCAGAAAATGAAATGCGAGAACAAAACAACCAAACCAATCTTCGCTCTAAAAACGATATTGACAACATTTTAAAAAACAGCGAAAAAATTCTGAAAGAAATTGAAGAATTGAAGAAAAAAATGGTTGACCAGCAACAACCTACCTGGCAGGAAAAACGCCAATTGGAAGAATTGCTCAAACAACTGCAAGACCTGAAAAAAGAAGGAGAAAATCTGGTCAACGAACAAAAACGACAAGAACAAATCAACGAACAATACAATACCTTGAATGAAGAAATTCTGGAAAAACAAAAAGAATTGCAACGGCGTTTTGACGAATTGTTCAACGATGAAATGAAATCCATGATGCAAGAAATTCAGCAAATGATGAATCAAAATTTAGACAAAAACAAATTCAACCAAATGCTGGAGAAAGTGCAAATCAATACCGAAGAACTCAACAAACAATTAGACCAAAATCTGGAATTGTTCAAGCAAATGGAAATTGACTCCCGTTTGGACAATGCCATGGAAAAATCACACGAATTGGCGGAAAAAGAAAAAGAATTGATGGAGAAAAACATCAAAAACCAATCCTCCACCACCGATTTGCAACAAGAACAACAAAAATTGAACGAAGCGTTTAAAAATTTGCAATCTGAATTGAACGATATCAATCAACTGAACCAAAATTTAGAAGATCCTTACAACCTTGACCCATTGGATTCGTTGAGCAAAGAAATCGCCAAAGATATGCAACAAGCCCAGCAAGATTTAAACAACGGCAAACGTGAATCGGCTGCCAAACATCAAAAAGACGCCGCCTTGAAATTGGAAGAGATGACACAAAGCATGCAATCGATGATGAACGAGGAAGAGCAACAAAGTTTAGGCGAAGACATCTATGCTGTTCGACAAATTCTTGACAACATCATCAAAGCCTCTTTTTCCCAAGAAGAAATTATAAAACAATTGTCAAAAATCAATACGCAAGACCCTGCTATGCGAAATTTGATACAGCAACAACACAAATTGAAAGACCAACTTCGCTTGATAGAAGATTCCATTTCCGCTGTTGCCCGCCGACAAATAAACATACAATCATTTGTTACCAAACAAGTTACCACTATCAAGCAAGCCGAAGACGACATTTTGAAGATGATGAGCAGCACTCAAGAGCCTTCCATGCGTTATTACTACGGCAACAACTCCCGCTTGATAACTTCCAATCAACAATTTGTCATGAAATCGTTGAATGAATTGGGACTAATGCTTGCAGAATCGTTGGAGAAAATGCAAGAGCAGCAAAAGTCAGGACAAGGACAAGGTTCCGGCAACTGCTCCAGCAACCAAAGTCCAGGCGGCAAAAAAAACAAATCGGGCAAATCTGCCAAAAGCATGCGGGAATTGCAAGAAAAACTCAATCAGCAGCTACAGGAAATGCGAAAACAAATGCAAGAAGGAAAAACACCTAATCCCAATAGTCAAAATCCGCAGTCGATGAGTGAACAATTTGCCCGCATGGCAGCCCAACAAGAAGCCATTCGCCGCATGTTGCAGGACTATCAGTCGGAACTCAAGAAAAACGGACAAGGCTATGACGGGAAAATAGACAAAATGCTCAAAGAAATGGAGCAGACGGAACGGGATTTGGTCAACAAAATCCTCAACCAACAAACCATTGACCGTCAGCAGAGAATTCTCACCCGATTGTTGGAATCGGAAAAAGCCGAACTACAACGAGAAAAAGAAGAAAAACGCGAATCGAAAACCGCACAAGAAAAAATCTACACCGCTCCACCTGAATACATTCAAGAAGAATTGCAAAAGAAAAAAGAAATAGAACTCTACAAAACAGTTCCCCCTACGCTCAACCAATACTACCGCAATAAAGTCAACCAATATTTCTATCAGTTTGAGAAACATGAGTGAAATGAATAAAAGAGTTGTGAAGTTGGCCTTGCCCAATATCATTACCAACATCACCGTTCCTTTGTTGGGCATGGTTGATTTGGCAATTGTAGGACATATCGGCGACCAAACTCACATTGGTGCCATTGCCATCGGCACCACCATCTTCAATTTCATCTATTGGAATTTCGGCTTTTTGCGGATGGGAACCAGTGGCTTCACCGCTCAGGCATACGGTGCCAAAAA
>DBXJ01000059.1:28665-35466 GCA_002309475.1 Bacteroidales bacterium UBA1215 | reverse complement strand
CCTGCCACATTAGGCCTCTATGCTTTCAAAGGTTGGTATATCGGCATGCAAAATTCCAAAACTCCCATGTTTATTGCCATTTTTATCAATCTTTTCAACATTGCCTTTAGTCTTTTCTTTGTCATTGTTTTAGGCATGCAGATAGAAGGCGTTGCTTGGGGAACCTTGCTGGCACAATGGTGCGGACTGATAGCGGCAATCGTTTACTGGCTGATATACTACAAAAAATTATCTCATTATATCAATCTTAAAGCCGCCCTCCATCTCAACGAACTCAAATATTTTTTCAGGGTGAACGGAGATATTTTCCTACGCAGTTTGTGTTTGGTGATAGTATTTACTTTTATTCCTATAGCCGGTGCCAACATGGGAGATGACATTTTGGCTATCAACACTTTGTTGCTGCAATATTTCACCATTTTTTCCTATATGATGGATGGTTTTGCCTATGCCGGCGAATCTTTAGCCGGAAAATATATCGGTGCCAAAGATATTGCCTCGTGCAAATTGGCTGTCAAAAATATTTTTTCTTGGGGAACGGCTCTCACTATCGCCTTTACATTAATATATATATTGTGGGGTGAGGACCTTTTAATACTATTTACCGACAAAAAAGATATTATTGCCTCTGCACATCCTTACTATTATTGGATTTGTTTGGTCCCCATTGCCGGATTTTCGGCATTTTTGTGGGACGGCATACTCATTGGTGCAACCGCCGGAAAAATAATGCGAAATTGTATTTTTGTTGCCACGGCATGCTTTTTCGCCTGCTATTATGCTCTCTTTCCATCCTTGCACAACCATGCCCTATGGTTGGCATTGTTGATATTTTTAATATTAAGAGGAGTCCTGCAACACTATGCCACCCGAAAATATATCTATCCCAACATTGCATAAAAAAAAGGAAGCCTAAAGGCTTCCTTTTTTACGTTTTTAATCACTTATTATTTCAAAGTGAAAGTATCAACTAAGTGAAATTTTTCACTTGTATTGGGAACTTCAATAGTATAATCAGCTACCAATAAAGTATATACACCTTCAGTTGATGTAGGACCATAAGTAATAGTACCTTTAGCTTGTCCAGTACCTGCTTTTGTTTCTACTGCACAATCAATAACTAAAGTATTGGTTCCATCACCATAAGCTTCACCTTCTGCATTTAAAGATGCAAAATTTTCAATAAGTATGCGGGTAGCTGAAACTGAAGATAATTTAACGGTTGCAGTGTAAACAATTGGATCATCTTCTGGGAAATCCATATCCATAGAAGATACTGAATAAGTTCCGCATAATCTTGCTGCACCTACTACTGCAGGTCTTTCTGCTGTTGCAACGTTGTTGGCAGCGTCAAATGCTGAATAAACCAAGGTGGTATTACCTACGTAATCCAAACCTAAAACTGACAAGTTGGCTGTTACATCACCGTCTTTTGCATCATTTGCAGTAACACCTTCCAATGCAGATTGTGTATCACCTAATTGGAAAACCGGAGTAGCTGCATCTTCCGGCAATGTGATTTCAGGAGCAACCAAATCGTCTTTACATCCTGTGAATGCGAATGCTAATGCGATAGCTAATACGCTTAAAATACTTTTTTTCATTTTCTTTTGTTTTTTGTTAATAATAATTTAATATTGTTTCTTAATATTTATAATCAAAGTGCAAAAGTACAATATTTTTCAACACAAAAACAAAAAATAAAAAAAAATTATAAAAATTGTTTCTATTTGTTTTTTTTTTTATACTTTTGCACGATAATTATTCAGAAAATAAATTAACTAAAAAAGGAAAGAAAGATGAAAAAATTGTTAGCATTATTAGCAGTAGCAGGTATGGTATTCGTATCATGCGGTCCAAGTGCAGAAGAACAAGCAGCAGAACAACAACGTATCGCTGATTCTATTGCACAAGTTGAAGAAGAAGCTCGTTTAGCTGAAGAAGCTCGTTTGGCAGAAGAAGCCCGCTTGGCAGAAGAAGCTCGTTTAGCTGAAGAAGCAGCAGCAGCTGAAGCAGCAAAAGCAACTAAAAAAGCAGCACCTGCAAAGAAAACCGTTGCTCAACAACAAAAAGAAGCAGCTAAAGAAGCTGAAACTGCTACCACTAACGCAGATAGAAGAGCAGCTCTTAGAAACTAAGAAAAATTCTTCAGTCAGTTAGCAAAATAAAAAAACCGAGTGTTACTCGGTTTTTTTTATTATCTGTGTGGTATATTGGTCCAAATATAGGTTAATAATGGAGTTAAAACATTATTTATACTATCTTTGCCGATATAAAATAGTATAAAAGAAATGTAAATATTGTAATTTTTGTTACACAAAAAGAAACAAAATAAATGAAAACAAAATTTCGCTAACTTAGATATTTTTTCACAAATACATAACGTGCAGCAAGCACATTATTTCAATTACTCTATATAAACGTTAGCGTAATATGGAGTAAACGATAATCCTATACGCATAGCGTGTTGAAGACACGCTACTACTCATTATTGAAAAAGTAATGTTTTTCTACGGTCAAACCATTTTTTATGAGAAAATCTTGATATTCATCGACAAAAGTTCGTCTCCACCCGCAAAAATCCGGAAACGAATTATAGCCTGTTAGTAGCGTACCTCCGGCACGCGAGACAGATCGTGTTTTTTCTACTCCACACTTCGACCCTTGGTCTTGTATGGAGTTAATAAAATAGTGTGCCTTTGGCACACTATTTCGTTTTTTCTTTTCTCTTAATTTCTAAAAATTTTGCAAAAATGTAAAAATAGTCTGTAAGTTTATATTATAAACTACTTTTTAACCTATTAACCTTATCTGTAATAATCAATAGACCTTACTACCACTTCTGTCGGATTTTTGTCCGGACCTTCGTAGGTAATACGAGATATCCAATTGCCTTTGTCATCATAGGTATAGGTGTAGGAGATTTCTCTTAATATAAAAGTTGTTTCTTTGTCGTACCAAATTTCCTCCACCAAATTACCGTATTGGTCATAACTATAGGTTGTACGTCTTCTTGATGCACCTTGTTCATTGATACTTTTTCTCACCACTCTCTGACCCTCATCGTCATAAGTAAAAAGATAATCTGCCGCCATCTCGCCGTTTTTATCGTATTTTTTTTCTTCCGATATACGATTTTTTCCGTCATAAGCATATTGGTCCACAAAAAAGATTTGGCTGCCGTCCACTTTTTGCTTTGACAGCAATTTCCCGTTATTATTATATTTAAATGTATAATAAAAAGTACATTCAACAGCGGTATCGGACAAAAAATGATTTTCTGTACTCAATTGATTGTCAGCATAAACATATACAGTACTATCCAATAAAACATCATTACCGTTAAAGACAAGATATTCTGACATGCTGCCGCCTGCATATTTAGAGATATAGGTTTGATAAACATTGCCCTTGGAATTATACCATACTTTTTTTGTTTCACGACCATTGTTGTCGTATTGATAGACAAACCGGCGTTGCAACTTGTCGTTAGCATAGTTTTTTTGCTCCGACAAATCACCTTGTTTGGTAAAAGTATATTGAATTTCTCTCATTAGACTTTGTCTTTGGATTTCTCCGTCTTTCAAACCTGCCTTATAGGTATTTACTTGCATATACGACACCTTCCCGCTCAAATTCATATGTTGGGCAGTCATTTTCTCTGCAGGTTGTGCCTGCAAAGCACCCATTAAGCAGGACAATACAATAAAAATACTAATTCGTTTGTTTTTCATAATGAATATTATTGAAAAATAAAAGCCGATAAAAATCGGCTTTTATTTTTTGTTTCATTGTTGATTATTTTACCACTTGTATTTTTTCTACACGTGTACCATTCTGGTTTTGAATTTTTACCAGATACAAACCATTGGACAAATTGCTCATGTCAACAGAAATAGTGCCTTCTGCATGGTTGACAGATTGTACTTCTTGTCCGCTAATAGTATATATGCTCACTTGTGCATTGTCTAAGTTTTCAATTGTCAACATCCCATTGACATTTGTCGGATAAATATTAACATTGCTCAATGCATTTTCTTTAACAGCGGCATTGCTCAAAATTTTGAAAGTGGCACATTTGTCAGCACCTTGTTTGTTCAAAGTTCCCAAAGTGGTAGTAGCAGTCACTGTTGCACAACACGAACCTTGATAACATTGATCACTTTCCAACCATGTTAGTGCATTTTGATACTGTGCAATCGGGAAACTAAGATCAATTTGATATTCGTCTTTTAGAATAAACATTGTAGTTCCATTGGCTGCAAGAGGAGAAGTCAATGTATGGGTATAGGTACCGTTATCGCCAAATGCATTTAACGATATGGTTAAAACTTCACCTGCAGGAAGTTCTGTTGCACCATTTGTTACTTCAAATTTGAAATATAATATGGCTTGTATATAACTTGAAGTACGATAGTAGAATGGTTCAGTGGAAAGATCTGCATACTGACCATTTTTGGTGTAACAGCCGTAAATACCTGTAACTGTTTGTGCTTGCGATACACTTACACAAGCAAATACTGCTAATAAAAGAATAATTTTTTTCATTTTTAATTGTTTTTATTAATACTAAAATTTTATTGCATTTTTGATTTGGCAAAAATACAACTTTTTTATTTATCTTTTGCATTTATGAAAAAAAAAGTCTCCAAATTTTTCATTTGGAGACTTTTTATAAATTCTAAACAATCTTATTTTACTACTTGTATTTTTTCAATACGGGTTTGTTTGCCGTTTTCCATTTTTACAATATACAAGCCTGCTGCCATTGCAGACATATCTATTTGAACATTACCGTTTGCCGATGGAACAGATTGTACCAATTGACCGGTAATGCTATAAATGCTGATGTTGGCATCTGCTACATTTTCAATAGTTAATGTATTGCGAACAGGATTTGGATAAACTTTTGCCATTGAAAAAGTATTTTCTTCAATTGAAACTGCACTATTTAACTGCAACACCGTACAAGAACCTTCATCATTAATGGAAGTTTCATTATACTTTGCTACTTGATAGCAAATATCATTACAACCTATTTGGGTACGGCCACCTATCAAAACATATTCATCAAATGTGATAAACAAAGAAGAATCCACCTCTATGTTTTTTGTTAATTCTATGCTATAATTAAGCAAACTTTTACCATTATAAGACATCAAAATTTGAATAGCATCACCAGCGAGCATGTCGCTTTTTGTGTTGTTCTTCAATTCTACCGCCACAACAAATGATGACAAACCTACTTGAGATAATTTATACCTTCCTTCCGTAGGTATATTTGACCCTATAGATACTGTTACAGTATCATGGATAGATCTATCCGGGATGTAAACGAAAAAAGCATCTGCCACTGTTTGAGCTTGTGAAACATATATACAAGCAAATGCTGCTACTAAAAGAATAAATAATTTTTTCATTTCTAATTGTTTTGATTAATACTAAAATTTTATTGCATTTTTGATTTGGCTAAAATACAACTTTTTATTTATCTTTTGCAAAAATAAAAAAAAAGTCTCCAGATTTTCATTTGGAGACTTTTTATATATCTAAACAATCTTATTTTACTACTTGTATTTTTTCAATACGGGTTTGTTTGCCGTTTTCCATTTTTACAATATACAAGCCGGCTGCCATTGCAGACATATCCACTTGAATGCTACCATTGGCTGCTGGAATGGTTTTTACCAATTGTCCGGTGATGCTATAAATACTGATGTTGGCATCTGCTACATTGTCTATAGTCAATGTATTGCGAACAGGATTTGGATAAACTTTTGCCATTGACAAAGTATTTTCTTCAATAGAAACTGTACTATTTATCTCAAATACTACACAATAACCTTCATCGTTAACTGGAGTTTCATTATGTTTTACTACTTGATAGCAAATATCATTACAACCTAACTGGGTGAGTCCAGCTATTAAAACATATTCATCATTGAGGACCATCATCGATGAATCTTGCTCTAAATCATTTTGTAAAGTCAAAGTATATGTAACTAATTCCTCATTGTTATAAGACATTGCTATTTTAATAGAATCACCTGTAAGCATATCACTTTCTGTGTTGTTTAGTAATACTAAGGCCACTCTCCATTGAGTTAAACCTATTTGGGTCAATTTATATCCCCCTTGCGTAGGTAAAGCTGCACTAGTAGTTACTGATAAAGTATCGGTCATATCTCCAGTAGACGTGTTACCAAATATAGCAAAGTCCACTGTTTGAGCTTTAATAGATGAAAAGCAGAATACTGCTACTAAAAGAATAAATAATTTTTTCATACCTTACAAATTTTTGTTAATAATAATTTAATGGTGCAAAGGTAACACTTTTTTTGTTTACAACAAGCAACTATGAAAAAAAATATTTGCTAACTATTTTTTTGTAATTTTTTCTTTCAAAAGAGCAAAGATCGGTTGCAGATTAACCATCCCCATCAGACAAGCTGTTATAGTAGATAACGATAAGGCTATCAATATATTCCACCAACAAGAAAGAGGAGAGTAAGTAGACAACAACAATAATACTACCGATAAAATAGTAAAAAACATGATTTTGAAAATATATCGGCCGGAAAAACGGATGTCAAAAATTTTGCTTACCAATATAATTTCTGCCACTACAATAAAACATTGTGTTGTCAGGCTGGCAATGGCGGAACCTACCGCTTGCAAACGGAAAATCAACAACAAATTCAACGATGCATTAATGGCTAAAGCTATGAGTGCTATATAGTTCAATTTTTTTAATTCCCCACGGGCAGTCAGCAAGGAACCGAAAACATAGGTGGCTGACAG
>DBXJ01000059.1:27242-28636 GCA_002309475.1 Bacteroidales bacterium UBA1215 | reverse complement strand
AGCAAAGTCATTAAATCGTCACTATAAAAGAAAGATGTAGCCGCCAACAACAATCCATATACAAATATTAATGAAAAGGCTGTTTTGAGTACATCTTTTATATTCTCATGCTTACTCAACATATTGGAGAAAACCGGCAACAAAATCACCGAAAAAAGATAAGAAATCATGTTGGCGGCATCCAACAAGCGAAAAGCCTTGGCATAGATTCCCGATTGTGCACTACCGACATTTTCCGGCAACAAACGCTCCAAAAACACGGCATCCATACGGTTGTGGAGACTTGTAATCAATGCCAAAATCGCAAAGGGCAAACTTTGGATGAGAATTTTTTTGAAATACTTCCAGTCGACAAACGGAGAAGATAACTTTGTGTGCGACAATACTATCGGCAATGCGATGACAATAGTTAACAAATAGGCAAAAGTTTGGCAATAAACAAACCACTCTATTTGGAAAGGTTGATCTATCACATGTCCCCAAAGCAAAATGCCGCATAAAACAATCATTATAAATCTATCTGCCACCGAAATAAAACTATCGGTTTTAAAAAAAAACAACCCCGATATGTTGGATCGAAGATAGAGTATAAAATACGACAGAAATTGATTGAAAGCCAACAATATCAGCAAATAAAATGCAAAACCTTTATAGTGAGCAAACAATCCTGCCAACAAGACGACCACAAAATAAACAATGCCCAACAACAATTTCAAAGTAAGAATTCTGGAAAAATTTTCGTCTAAAAAATTCTTTGACATGGACACACTTCTATTATTGAAATTGTTGATGCCGAAATCCAAAATGCAATTGAAAACTACCGTAAAATTGAACAAAGTAAAATACAAGCCGTAGATATTCTCCCCGACAACATTTTGCACCGTTCTGTCAATGCCGAAAATCCAAAAGGGCTTAATCAACAAATTAAGACCTATCAGAAAAAACAAATTGACAACAAATTTTCGATTCATAAGCTTTTGTAAATTGATTAACGACAATCAAGAAACATTTCGTATATAATCAGTAAAAGATTTTTTTATAAGAATGACTATAAAATTCATTCTTTTTCAACAAAAAAATTGTATCTTTGCAAGTTATATTATATTAATGAAATTAAGTATTATCATTGTCAACTTTAATGTTGTTCACTTTTTGGAACAATGTCTGCAATCAGTCATGGTAGCCACCAAAGATATTGATGCAGAGATATTTGTAGTGGACAATAATTCTATTGACTTGTCGGTGGAAATGGTCAGAGAAAAATTTCCACAAGTAAAAGTTATTGCCAACAACAGCAACTTAGGCTTTGCCAAAGCTAACAATATCGCCATCAGGCAATCGCAAGGAGAATATGTTTTGTTACTCAACCCCGACACTGTGGTAGAAGCTGATAC
>DBXJ01000059.1:27059-27205 GCA_002309475.1 Bacteroidales bacterium UBA1215 | reverse complement strand
GTAAAAATGGTGGACGGAAAAGGCGTTTTCCTGCCGGAATCAAAACGCAGTCTGCCAATTCCAAGTGTGGCTTTCTATAAAATTTTCGGGCTGGCAAAAATTTTCAAAAAATCCAAACGTTTCGGCAAATATCACCTCACCTATTT
>DBXJ01000059.1:280-26885 GCA_002309475.1 Bacteroidales bacterium UBA1215 | reverse complement strand
AAAAGCAGTATCAACTATGTGATAGTCTTCTATCAGGCCATGCAAATTTTTGCAAAAAAACATTTTTCACACAAAAATGCTGCCATTTTCAACACCATGATCAATTTTGCCATTTGGCTAAGAGCTGCCATGGCCATTGTAAAACGTATGTTTTTGCGGATTTTAGTCCCGATGATGGACTTTTTACTGATATATGCAGGCTTGTGGAGTATTGCTTTTTATTGGCAAAGACAAGTTCTATCATTGCATAGTGCCACATTTTCAAATTTTTATATTTATCTAATACTTCCATTATACGCTTTGGTGTGGGTGTTGTGCATTTGGGGCTGCAACGGCTACAAAAAACCTGTTGTCTGGTCTCGCATCAATCAAGGTGTAGCATTAGGATTAGTACTTATTTTATTGGTATATGCTTTGCTGAGTGAAAATTTTCGTTTCTCTAGAGCCGTTATCCTTTTAGGAACCTGTTGGACATTTGCCATTATAAATATTTTCCGCTATATATTGGCAAAAATAAATTTGAAAAACTATCCTATCGGAGAAATTCACAACCGCCGCGTATTGATTATCGGCGATGAAAAAGAAGTTTATCGGGTTGCCAACATTTTGAACCTCACTATCACACAAAATGAATTCATCGGTTTTGTCTATTACCTCAACCAACCGAAACCCAATGCCGACTTTGTCGGTAATATCAGTCAACTAAGAGATATTGTTAATATCTACCAAATTGGAGAAATCATCTTTTGTAGCAAAAATTTTACTGCCAAAGACATCATCACACTGATGGAAGATTGGCAAAGTTACAATTTGGAATACAAAATTGCTCCGGAGGAAACTTCTTTTATCATTGGAGCCAATTCTGTCAACATTGCCAACAAGAATTATTTTGTAGATGTAAATGCCATCGGCAAACTAGAAAACAGACGCAAAAAACGTATTGTAGATATTATTTGTTCAATTTCTCTGCTAATAACCGGCATTTTAACTTGTTGGTTGGCAGACAACAAAGGCAAATATTTTTGCAACTTATGGGCTTGTTTGATCGGCAAAAAAACTTTTGTAGGCTATACTCCTGTCAATGAAGAAGCATTGTCAACTTTGCCAAAACTCAAGCCGAGCATTTTGTATACTGTCGATGACATCAATTTAGAAATTTACGATCAAGATATAATTATGCAATTGAATAATTTATATGCCAGAAATTATTCAGTATGGAGAGACATACAAATCATTATTCACGCTTTTAAACATTTAGGAAAATGATAAAATTGAAAAGAACAGTAAAAATTCCGCTAATCATTGTAGCAAGTTTGATAGGATTGATAGTTTTGTTGGCTGTCATTGCACCGCCCATTGCAAAATGGTATGTAGAAAAACATAGCAAAGAAATTTGCAACCGCGTGGTGACCATGGACAAATTTAAAGCCAATATTTTCACCGGAAGAGCTAAAATTATCGGCTTCAACTCTTTGGAAGAAAATGATAAAGACGTTTTTCTTACATTTGACACTTTGTCGGTAAAAATCAACTTGTTCAAGTTGATATCTAAAGAAGTGCGAATCAACGAAATACGTTTAATCAACCCCAACGTTCCCATTTTACAAAATGGACCTAAATTTAATTTTTCAGATATCATCAATCATTTTAAACGCGACAAACCCAAAGACACCACTAAAAGTGAATGGATTGTCAATTTGAAAAACATCACCCTGCGTAATGGCAACATCATTTATGAAGACCTTCAGCGTAACAGCCATTTTGGATTAAAGGAATTGGGATTGTTTATTCCCGGATTGTATTTTGGTCCTGAAAATTCCAACATGGGTGTACATTTAAAATTTGATGATGGCGGAGATTTAGGTGTTCAACTAACCTATAGCATTGAAGAAAAATCATTCAATTTGAATGTAGATTTAAAGCAATTTTCCATTGCCTCTGTTCAACCTTATGCACAAGAATTTTTAAATATCAACAAGTTGGACGGTCGTCTATATACACAATTGCATGCCAAAGGCAATACAGAACATATAGCCGAAATGGTGATAGACGGAAATGTTATGTTAAAAAATGTTGACATCGACAACATTCACAATGAAAACATGGCTCAACTCAAAACTTTGCAAGTTGTTATAGACACCATTGATTTAAAAAATAATTCATTCACTTTTGACACCATAAAAGTAGATGGCTTGCATGTCAATTTTGCACAAAATGCAGAATACAACACATTTTCTAATCTTGTGAAATCAAAAGAAGAAAGAACTAAAGAACAGCAAGACAAAAATTCTACAAAAGAAACAGATACAGAAACTGCCTCTGACGACACAACAACTGTTGATTCCGAGCAAAAAACTCCTGTAACATTTCTTGTCAAGAATTTGGCACTTGTCAATTCTGATATAGAGTACTCTAATAATACAATGAAACGACCATTGTCTTTACCTGTAAAAGACATCAACATTACATCCAAAAACTTTAACCTGAAAAATACGTCTATCGTTGATTTGAAAGCCACTTTGCCGACTACCGGTACTTTGATGGCACACTGGGAAGGCTTGCTGGATGGTTGGAAATCGCACAAACTAAGATTGCGTATCGCCAACTTTGACATGAAACAAATTTCTCCCATTTGTGAACATTATATGGCCTATCCTGTTACTGCCGGCATTTTTGCTTTCAATACCAACGCAAATGTCAGCAACGGACAATTGGATACCAAAAACGAAATTGACATCCATGGATGCAGAGTGGATAAGAAAATGCAAGACATTAAGCCTGAGTTCAATATTCCGTTAAGAGCAGGTTTATTTGTTTTGAGTGACAGAAATGATGACATCAAATTTGATTTGCCTATCAAAGGAGATATTACTTCTCCCGAATTTTCTTTGAAAAAATTGATATTCAAGGCATTAGGAACATTTTTAGTTAAAATCGCTACCGGACCTATTGATTTGTTGGCCAATGCTTTCGGTTTGACACCTGATGATTTTGCAGACATTAGCTATCAAGTATTTGATATGGACTTCAGTTCATCTCAGTACACACAATTAAACAAAATGGCGGAAGCCATGAAAGTGAACGAAAGCCTTTCTTTAGTGATTGGCAATCAAGTCAATCTTGACCAAAGTATTCAAGAATTGTCGCTATTTAGCGTAAAACGTGACTATTATTTCAGCAAACATCCGGACAAAAACATGCAAAACATGGAAGCATCTGATTTCGAAGCGATAAAAAATATAAAAAATACCGATAAAGATTTCACCAATTACTTAAACGAACGTTCACAATTAAGCAACGGAAATATTTATGAAAAAGCTGCGGCTGTATATCCAAGAGAATTGATGGAAAACATGGCTAAAAAAAGCAACGAACACAAAATTGCCACTTTGAAAAAATTCTTTTACGAAACACACGGTTTCAATGCTGAAAAAATCAGCTTTGAAGATACCGATTTCACATCTACAAATAGCAAAAACACCTTCTCGTTTACAGTCAACTACACTCCTTCTGACAGTGAAATTGACGCAGGAAAAGAATAAAAAATGGATTTTATAGCAGTTATATCACAGGAACTCAATGTAGCACCAACATATGTAAAAAATGTATTGGATATGTTGGAAGAAAAATCCACCATTCCTTTTATTGCCCGCTATCGAAAAGAAGCCACCGGCAGCATGGATGAAGTGGAAATTACTGCCATTCGTGATAAATTTAAATGGCTGATGGAAATAGAAGATAGAAGAAATACTATTTTGAAATCCATCAACGAGCAAGGCAAACTTACTGCCGAACTGAAAGAAAAAATTGAAAAAGCTAACACGTTGCCGGAATTGGAAGATATTTACCTTCCTTACAAACCAAAACGCAAAACCAAAGCCAGCATGGCCAAAGAAAAAGGTTTGCAACCATTGGCAGATGAAATCTACAAACAAAAAAACATAGATGTTAATGCCTTGGCAGCAAAATTCATCAACGAAGAAAAAGGTGTCTTTTCTGTAGAAGAAGCCCTTGCAGGAGCAAGAGACATTATTGCCGAAAAAATTTGCGAAGACGAGCACACCAGAGCACAACTTCGTAGTTTGTTTAATAAAAAAGCCCATATTTTTTCTAAAGTTGTCAAAGGAAAAGAACTCGAAGGTGACAAATATGCCATTTATTTCAACAACGAAGAACCTGTCAATAAAGCTTCTTCGCATAGAATTTTGGCCATGTTTCGTGGAGAAGAAGAGGGCTTTTTGAAATTGAGTATTGAACCTGATGAATATTCCGCTCTAACTACTATCGACCATATTCATTTGCATGCCGACAACGAAGCTGCCGACCAAGTGGCTGACGCTATTGAAGATAGTTACAATCGTTTGCTACAACCTCAATTGGAAACAGAATTGAGAAAAAAGGCGAAAGACGCCGCCGACGATACAGCTATAAAAGTCTTTGCTAATAATTTACGACAACTTTTGCTGGCAGCTCCCATGGGAGAAAAAATTACCATGGGCATTGACCCGGGATTTCGTACCGGCTGTAAGGTGGTTGTCTTGGACAAACATGGCAACCTTTTGGAACATACAGCCATTTTTCCCCACCAACCGCTTGTACAAGTACACGAAGCTAACGAAATTATCAAAAATTTGGCAAAAAAATACCATGTAGAAGCTATCGCTATCGGCAATGGTACCGCCGGCAGAGAAACCGAAAATTTTATCAAACATGTTGATTTTGAACAAAAACCTATCATTGTTGTTGTCAACGAAAATGGGGCTTCTGTTTATTCGGCTTCTGAAGTAGCGAGAGAAGAATTTCCCGACTACGACATCACAGTGAGAGGGGCGGTTTCAATTGGCAGAAGATTGATGGACCCTTTGGCAGAACTTATAAAGATAGATCCTAAATCTATCGGCGTTGGCCAATATCAACACGATGTCAATCAAAAAAAATTGGCGGAAAGTTTGTCAGAAACAGTGTCAAGTTGTGTAAATGCCGTTGGTGTGGAAATCAATACAGCAAGCAAAGAACTGCTATCTTATGTATCCGGAATTGGTCCCGCTCTGGCAAAGAATATTGTAGCATACCGTAAAGCAAATGGTGGCTTTAAAACAAAAAACGACTTAAAAAAAGTGAAACTCTATGGAGATAAAGCTTTTGAGCAGTCGGCAGGCTTTATCCGTATTGCCGAAGCCAAAAACCCTTTAGATAGAAGTGCAGTACATCCGGAGAGTTATGCTATTGTGGAAAAGATGGCACAACATATTCACTGCACTGTAGAACAACTGACTCAAAATGAAGATTTAAGAAAACAAATCAACATTCGTGAATTTGTTACCGACAAAGTCGGCATTCCCACTTTGACAGATATAATGAAAGAATTGGCAAAGCCCGGTCGTGACCCGAGGCAGCAATTCGACCTATTTGAATTCGACCAAAATATCAACGATATCAGCGATTTGAAAGTCGGCATGGAACTGACAGGAATCATTGTCAATATTGCCGCATTCGGTTGTTTTGTAGATATTGGCGTACATCAAGACGGACTGATTCATATCAGCAAATTGGCAAAAAAATATGTCAAAGACCCCAACAAAGTAGTAAAACTCAATCAAAAAGTTCGTGTAAGAGTAGAAGAAGTGGATTTGCGAAGAAAAAGAATTTCTTTAGCAATGATATTTGATGATAACAATAACTAAAAATTTGAAAATTCTATATATATGAAAATTTTACTTTTAGGTTCAGGAGGAAGAGAACATGCATTGGCATGGAAGATTGCACAAAGTCCCTTATGTAGTGAATTAGTGATAGCTCCGGGAAATGCCGGCACAGCACAATGTGGTACCAACATTAATCTTTCAGATAGTGACATTGACGGAGTAAAAAAATATGTTCTTGACAATCAAATAGACATGATTGTTGTAGGTCCGGAGCAAGCCCTTGTCAATGGTATTTATGATGCTATTAAAAACGACCCTCAATGTGCCGATAAAATTGTAATCGGTCCGTCAAAAGCCGGTGCACAATTAGAAGGAAGTAAAAGTTACTCAAAAACTTTTATGCAAGAATTCAACATTCCTACTGCCGCCTACCGCTCATTTAATAAAAATGAATTAAACAATGCTATTGCATTTCTAGATACATTGCAACCGCCTTATGTTCTCAAAGCCGATGGCTTGGCTGCAGGAAAAGGAGTGATAATCACTTCTGACAAAAATGAAGCCATCAACGAATTGAATCTTATGCTGGGAGGAGAAAAATTTGGCGAAGCTGGTGAACATGTTGTCATAGAAGAATTTCTATCGGGCATAGAACTATCTGTCTTTGTGCTCACTGATGGGAAAGATTATGTTTTGCTGCCGTCTGCAAAAGACTACAAACGTATTGGCGAAGGCGATACAGGACTCAATACCGGCGGTATGGGCTCAATATCTCCTGTACCATTTGCAGATACCGAATTTATGGAGAAAGTGAAAAAACGTATTATAGAACCCACCCTTCACGGCATTCAAGTAAGAAATCTTAACTATCACGGATTTATTTTCTTCGGACTTATTAATGTAAAAGGCAACCCTTATGTTATAGAATACAATGTTCGTATGGGAGATCCGGAAACAGAATCTGTCATGCCTAGAATTGAAAGTGATTTGGTAGAATTGTTCCTTCATGTTGACAAAGAAACAGTAAAAGATGCCCGCATTAGCATTTCTCCTAAAACAGCTACCAGCGTCATGTTGGTATCAGGAGGCTATCCTCAAAAATACCCGAAAGGGAAAATAATTACAGGCATTGACAACATAGAAGATGGAATTGTTTTTCATGCAGGCACAAAAATTGACGAGCAAGGACATTTGGTAACCAATGGAGGTCGTGTACTGACAACTACTACCCTCGGCAATTCCATTGAAGAAGCACTATCGATTTCCAACAGAAATGCAGAACGCATTCAGTTTGAAGGGAAATATTATCGCCACGATATCGGCAAAGATTTGTTATAGTCATGAGAAAGACTTTTTTCTTAATAGTCCTATGTTTGGCACTTACCTACCAGATAAATGCACAAAAATTTAAAGGAGGAGTGCAGGCAGGCTTGTTGCTAACACAAGTTGACGGAGACGACTTTAACGGCTATCATAAAATGGGAGCTTTTGTCGGAGGATTTGCCAATATTCCTTTTGAAGAAAAAAAAATACAACTGCAATTGGAAATCGACTATGCACAAAAAGGCAGTCGTGCAAAGATGGACTATAGTATGTATAAAATTCGCATCCACCAAATAGAAATGCCTTTTTTGTTCGGTTGGAATTTTTGGAAAGGATTTCTTTTGGAAATAGGTCCTTCTTTCAATTTTTTGGTATCTGCAAAGGAATTCAA
The DNA here is from genome assembly GCA_002309475.1 of Bacteroidales bacterium UBA1215. Lineage (GTDB taxonomy): Bacteria > Bacteroidota > Bacteroidia > Bacteroidales > WCHB1-69 > UBA1205. The sequence goes on along the minus strand of DBXJ01000059.1, from coordinate 19,526 downwards.
CACTTTATATGGAGAATTGGAAACAGAAAATCGTTTTCACCTATTTGAATTAGGGGCTGTAGCAGGTGTTGGTTATCGATTTCAAGACCATTATGGTATAGGGTTTCGTTTCAACTATTCCATCACCTCCATTGGCAGAATGCCTGTTGACCGTAATGGAACAACCATCACACACAACATGTGGAATAATGCCTTGTTATTTTTTGCCTATTACCAATTCTAATGCTTCGCTATGAAAAGAATTTGCTGCTTGCTAACATGTATGTTGCTTTTGTTATCGACAGCAAAAGCCCAATATCGTGTGCAAATAGAATGGATTGAAAATTCTCCTCAAGCAGAAAAAATTATTAGCCAAGTTAAACAGAAACGTACCTATCGTTCCACATCTTCAGCAAATCACTATGTTCAAAAAATTGTCTACCAACTGCAGAAAAACCAATACCTCTCCGCCAATATTGACAGTACTTGGCAAGAAGACAACAATCTTCACTATATTGTCTTTATCGGCAAAAGTATGCAATTGGCCGACATCCATTTTTCCGGAATAGATTCTGTTGATTATCAAAATCTTAAAATTGACAAGAAACTCAAGAAATGCCAACCTGCCACCATCATAGACATTAATAAGATTAATGAAGACATTTTAACCTACTACACCAATTCAGGTTATCCATTTGCAAATGTACAGATTGTAAACATGCAACCTACTGACGAAGGCATGCATATAAATATTAATGTAGAAAAAAATAACTTTGTAATTTTAGATAGCATTATTTTGGAAGGTAATGCCAAAATATCTAAATATTTCTTGTATGGCTACCTTGGCTTGAAACGAAAATCACCTTACAATGAATCTGTTATCAACAAAGTAAATGATCGTATTCAAGATTTGAATTTTGTGCAGCCTCTCCAGCCGGCAGGAGTAGCTTTCACAGAAAACAGTTCCGCTCTCTATATTTTTGCCGACAAGAGAAAAGTCAACCAATTTGAAGGCTATTTGGGAGTTGTCCCCAATGATAACATATCCGGAAAAGTATTGGTTACAGGTAATATTTTGCTCAATTTGCACAATATTTTCACCATTGGCGAAAGTTTGCACTTTGCATGGAAACGCATTCAAGTACAATCACAAACATTGGATATTTCAATGGACTTCCCCTATCTTTTCTATACTTCCTTGGCTATTGACGGTTCCTTCAATTTAGAAAAACGAGACACTTCCTACACCAACCTAAAGGCAGAAATCGGTTTAAGATATTATATTTGGCAAAATGGTTATATTAGAGCTTACTATCAATATGCAAATTCTCGATTAATCAACAACAAGTCGCTATCCTCACTAACAAGTTTGCCGTCTGCAATAGACTATAATTTAAATTGGTATGGATTGACTTTCAATATGCAACACTTAGATTATCTCTATAATCCACGCAAAGGATATAAATTAAATTTTGATGCAGCTATCGGACAAAAGAAAAGCATTAAAAATCAAAATATCAATCAAGAACTCTATAAAGACTTGCCAAGTTCGTCCATTCAAATGAAAGCCGCATTGGATTTCGATTTCTATATTCCTATCAAAAAACGTTGGACATGGAATATCAGCATAATGGCTGCTACCATGTATGCAAATAAACTCTACGAAAACGAATTATTTAAAATTGGCGGTTTAAAAACGTTGAGAGGTTTTGATCAATTGTCTATTTCCGCTTCTACCTACGTTATAATATGCAATGAAATACGATTTTTGTTTGCAAAACAATCCTATCTACACGCATTTTTTGATGCCGCCGGCTACGAAAAACGATTAGATAAATACACCAGCGATTTCCCGTTCGGTTTCGGATTAGGCATTTCCTTTGAAACCAAGGCAGGCATTTTCTCTTTAAGTTATGCCTTGGGAAAACAACTAGGCAATCCTATTAAATTTTCCACCGGAAAAATCAACTTCGGCTACATTGCTATGTTTTAATTTCAATAAGAAATTGCCGTTTCAAGATATTTTAGTACTTTTGCACTTTCTTTCAATATAATTATGAAACGAGTTTTAGGCAATAATTATCAATCTACTATCGGAGAAGAAAAAGCCAATACTATTTCTCACGCAGTAATGGCATTGATTACCTTGTGCACCATTCCTTTTGCAACTCTTTGGGTAAATAAAATTGGCACTACTACCGATATTATTGGCGTAAGCATCTATATGGTTTGCCTTTTCGGCATGTTTCTTACTTCTACATTATACCACATGATGCCGGAAAGCAGTATCAAAGAAAAATTTCACTTATTAGACCATATTTTTGTCTATATAACTATCGCCAGTTGCTACACGCCTGCCTCTCTGAGCATTATTGGCGGATTGCAAGGCATTGTATTGCTATGCATTGAATGGTCAATTGTTGTATTTGGCATCTTTTACAAAACCTTTGCCAAAGTACAAAACAACAAAGTAAGTGTTGCTCTTTATATTGCCATGGGATGGTTGATAGTTTTTTTCTTGCCAACATTTTTTCATAATGCGAGCAAAGAATGTATCATTTCTCTTTTTGTGGGAGGCATCTTGTACACAATTGGTGCCATTATGTATGCAAAATGGCACTTTAAATACCATCATTTTGTATGGCATCTGTTTATCAATGCAGCCGCTATTTGCCAATTTTTATCCTTTGTTATCTATTTAAAATAATTTATAACTTATTGTAAATATTTATTTTACAGACAATTTTAATTTTAAAGTGAATGTTATGAAATATTTTTTGTTAATAAATACAATTTATATTAAAAAAAATGCTACTTTTGCATTTCAAATTTAAACGAAGAAATTTTAATCGATAAACAATAGAAGACATGTCAAAAATTTGTACAATCACCGGCAAGACAGCGTTGAAAGGCAATTATGTTTCTCACTCAAATATAAAAACAAAACGTAGATTTTATCCAAATCTTCAAGAGAAAAAATTCTATATACCAGAAACAAATGAGTGGGTTGTATTAAAAGTTTCAGCAAAAGGAATTAAACACATTAACAAAAATGGTGTTTTGAATTCTTTGCAAAAAGCATACGATAAAGGCATTATCTATTAATTTTGCAAATTTATAAATACAAAAAAGAGCAATTTGATTGCTCTTTTTTTTATTCCATGCAATAAAAACACACTTCAGTCGTTTGTTTTGTTGATGATTAAAAGAACAACAAATTGGTTTGTTAGCTGTTGTTTGATAGCTTTTATTATTTGCATTACATCTTGCAACAAAGATGTCTTTTACACCAAAAACGATGCGAAGCTAAACTTTTCCACCTCAATAGTTACCTTTGACACCATTTTCACTTCAGTGAATTCTATCACAAGAACATTGAAAGTTTTCAATCCTTACAATGCCACTATTCAAACAAATATTTCCCTTGTCGGCGGTGATAATTCATATTATAGCATCAATGTAGATGGCAAATCCGGCAAAACTTTTAAAAATGTAGAAATTGCCGCAAAGGATAGCATCTTTATTTTTATTCGTACAAATATTCCGCCCAATGGTGCCAATGTGCCTATGCTGGTATCCGATACATTGGCATTTTTCACCAATGGCAATCAGCAAAAAGTGGAATTGTTAGCATTTGGACAAGATGCTCATTTTATTGTTCCCAATGGCACCTATGCCGGCATCAGCGGAAACATTATTGCCCACGAAGGAGAAACTATTTACTGGACCAACGATAAACCCTACGTCATCTACGGCTATGCCATTATAGACTCTACTGCTAAACTCATTGTGGAGGCAGGTACAAAAATTTATTTGCACAAATCAGCCGGCATTTGGGCATATATCGGTTCTTGTTTGGAAGTCAACGGAACCAAGGAAAATCCTGTTGTTTTTCAAGGAGATAGAACTGAAAATTGGTATCAAAAAGACTATGCACAATGGGATAGAATTTGGCTGAACGAAAGCCAGCAAAATCATGTTTTCAATTATGCCATCATCACCAATGCTTTTATCGGCATACAAGCCGAATCGCTCAATGAAAGTTATGGCAACAAATTGCAAATATCCAATACTATCATACAAAAAAATGAATTATATGGTCTGTTTTCAAGAGGTTATAATATACAAATGGAAAATTGTGTGCTAACAGAAAGCAAAGAAATGTGTCTTTATGTAGCCGGCGGTGGCAATCAGGAATATTATCACAATACTATCTACAATCACTATTCTGTGCAAAGAGGCACACCTGCTGCCTATTTCTGCAACTATTATGAACTCTCTGTCAATGGAAGCATTATCACCTATTACGGAGACCTTGACGTACAAAATACCAACAATATTTTCTATGGTTCCAATACCAATGAATTACGGACTGCTTCTCTTGACCAAGGGATTTGCGACATCAAATTTGACAATTGTTTGATAAAAATAAACGATAGCCTTTACAATTTACTTGATCAAAGAAATTGTCTGCACAATATCAATCCCAACTTTACCAACTATAGCGAATTTGACTTTAGCCTAAGCCAATATTCTCCTTGTAAAAGGTCCGGAATCTATTTACCATCGGTCAATTGCGATATCTTAGGACAAGCACGTAACAATCCTCCTTCAATTGGTGCTTATGAATAAGAAAACTTTTCTTAGATTTTTTTCAAAAATTACAGCATTTTTCTATTGAAAATTAGTATCTTTGCAGTTTGATATATTCTATCGTCTTAAAATTGAAATCACACGAATGATGAACAGATACAAACACATTCACATTTTGGTATTAACCTTATTGCTAACACCATTTTTTGCTATTGGACAAACAAAATATAGCAATGAATTTCTTAAATTAGGAGTGGGGGCAAAAGGTTTGGCATTGGCAAACACACAAACAGCCATGAGTAATGATGCCACTTCCGGATATTGGAATCCGGCCGGATTGGCATTTGTGGAAAAAAACTACCAATTATCGTTGATGCATGCAGAATACTTTGCCAGCATTGCAAAATACGATTATTTGGCAATTTCCGCGAGAATCGATGAACACCAAGCCGTTGGCATGAGTGTATTAAGATTTGGAGTAGACGGAATTCCAAACACCACACAATTAATTGACAATCAAGGAAACATAAATTACGATAGAATTAGTTATTTCACCGCTGCCGACTGGGGTATTCTATTATCTTATGGTCGCACATTCCAACAAGTGGAAGGATTGGCATTTGGTGCCAATGTGAAAATTATTCGCAGACGAATCGGTGATTTTGCAGGAGCTTGGGGATTTGGCTTGGATGCCGGACTTCAATATCGTATCAAAAAATGGTCTTTAGGACTCGTCGTAAAAGATTTAACAAGTACTTTCAATGCATGGAACTTCAATTTATCTGATTCTATGCAAGCAACTTTCATCAAAACAGGTAATTCCTTGCCGGAAAATGGGTTGGAATACACTTTGCCAAGTGCCAATTTCGGTTTTGGTAGAGATTTTGAATTAGGAAAGGGCTTCAATTTTATGGCTGCCCTTGACTTAGACATGACATTCGACGGAAAACGAAACACGCTCATTAGCAGCAAAGTTATTAATATTGACCCCCATTTAGGAATTCAATTTGGATACAAAAACATTGTCTTTTTACGAGGAGGAGTGGGTAACTTTCAAAAAGAAACCAATTTTGACAACAAACAAAAATACACTTGCCAAATCAACTTAGGCATTGGCATTGGCATAAAGAATATTGTTTTTATCGACTACGCATTTTGTGATGTTGGCGATGTGTCTATAGCACTTTACTCCCATATATTCTCTTTGAGATTGGCTATCGACCACTTCAAACAACAAGCATCTGATAACAATTAATACCGAAACACGATGAAAAAATTTTACTTTATTTTACTTTTATTAGGGCTAACACTTTTCTCAACAAAAGTAAATGCACAAGCATACGGAAATGAATGGATTGACTATAACCAAGTATATTTAAAATTTCCTGTATATAAAACTCAAGTATATCGCATTAATTATACAACTCTCTATTCTGCTTTGCAAGATATAGGTATTTCTTTAGCAGATATCAATCCAAAATATATAAAAATTTACGGAAGAGGTCAAGAAATTCCTCTTTACATTGCCGGCGAAAATGATAATCAATTTGATACCAACGATTATATTGAATTTTACGCACAATACAATGACGGATGGTATGATGAAGAATTATATCCATCTACAAATCATCACGTTAATCCTTATTATAGCCTTTTTACCGATACTGCTTATTATTTTCTTACATGGGGAAATACTTTGGGTATGCGATATACTTTGGAAACAGATACACAATATTCCGTTTATAATACACACAATCGTATATTTATAACACGCACACTTTATTCCAATGCTTATTATTGCACGGGTGCATATAAATACAACTATGCCATTACTCCTTATAAATTGGCAGAAGGTTGGATGGATTCAAGAATTTCGTTAGGGGGAACATCTAAAAAAACATTTTCTACATCTAATGCCGATGTTACATATCCTACCGTTGAAGTAGAATATGCTTTTGCCGGTGTTAACAATCCCAACTATAAACATCACATGAAGGTAAGCATAGGTAATAATATCTTAATGGACACTCTTTATCAGGGAGTATCTTATATTCGAGGAAATGCTTTATTATCTTCATCCGCATTAGGATCCTCTTCTACAATATTAAATTTTCAATCTGTTAACGACCAAGGAAATTCCACTTGCTATCAATCGGTAGTATATGCAAGAATGACCTATGCACATACTTTCCAATTAGAAAACGGAGTAACATCTTATACCTTTACTGCTGAAAATTTGCAAGGTGCTAAAGTTGTATTTCCTTTCTTATCATCTTCAATAGGTGCTCAAAAAGATGAAATCATCCTTTACGATTTAACCCATCATCTACGAATACCTGTAATAAAGGATGGCAATATTCTTAAGGCTGTTGTTCCAAATTACAATAGTAGTATGAAAGGATACTTGACATCTTCTAATGAAATTCTCTCTATTAACAAACTATACCCAGTGGGTACTAATGGAAAATTTGCAAATATCCATAATTATATTACAACCAATTATTTTATCATCAGTGGAGGCTCGTTGATGAATAAAGCACAATCGTATGCAGATTATCGGAATCATTTATCACCTTATCGTTTTACGGCTAATGTTTTTGATGTAAATGAATTATATGATGAATTTGCCTATGGTATTAAAAACAATCCTATCGCCATTCGTAATTTAATCAACTATGCATGTGTTGCTTTCAATACTCCGCCCGAATATCTTTTTTTAATAGGAAGAGCATATGCTACTAATGCAGGACGTAAAAATTCCGGAACATTTAATGCAACTATAGTTCCTACAATGGGTTCCATACCAAGTGATTATGCCATAACTATGGGACTGGGAGATACCTCGGAATTTTTTTGTATCCCTACTGGACGACTAAGCACTTCTTCTTCTTTACAAGTGGATTGGTACAAGCAAAAAGTTCAAGAATTTGAAACGGCTCAGCGCACTCCTCAAGCATGGATGAAACAAATACTCCATTTCGGTGGTGGTAGCAATGCTGTAGAACAACGCACTTTTGCAGGATATTTGAATAATTATAAAAATATTGCCATTCGTCCTTTCATGGGTGCTAAGGTAAATACCTTTTTGAAAACCAATGCCGACCCGATAGAAATCAATATGTCAGATTCTCTTCGTAATCTTATCAATGGTGGAGTGGCAATGATGACATTTTTCGGACATGCAGGAGGTACTGGATTTGATATCAGTATAGACGACCCCGAAGAATACAATAACCAAGGAAAATACTTTGTCATGCTAGGAAACTCATGCTATGCGGGTAATATTTTTGAAGGCAGTAATAATTATAGCGAGAAATTCATTAATATCGCTGAAAAAGGTGCCATAGCTTATGTATCTCCTTCCTCTACAGGTCATAGTGTGGTACTTAATGCCACATGTTCTGAATTGTATAGCCAATTATGTAACAAAAGTTATGGAAAATCTTTAGGCTATTGCATACAAAAGGCATTAAAATATGTTACCGACAATTTCGGCAAAGAAAACATGGATTATACCTTAAATGGTGACCCTTGTTTGATTGTAAGTGCTGCAGATAAACCGGATTATGCAATCACCCAATCCGATATTAAAACCTCACCGGAAATGGTAAGTTCGGAATTGGATAGTTTTGTAGTGAATTTTCAATTTGTTAATCAAGGAAAACTATCTAATGATTCGTTTTACGTTTGCGTAGAACGATTTTTCCCTGACCAAACATCTGTAAAACAATATGTACGCATAAATACCACTGCTTTCCAGACTTCTTTATCAGTAAAATTCGCTTTGGAAAAAGCCTTAGCTCTTGGCAAAAACGATATCACTATTACGTTAGATGTTCTAAATGAAGTAGAAGAACATAATAAGTCTAACAATCAAGCCTCTATATCGTTCACAATAGTATCTACGGATATCTTACCGATATACCCGTATCAATATGCAATAGTTCCTCATGATACGCTTACGCTTGTTGCTTCTACAGATATACAAAATAAAAATTGTTCGTGCCGATTTATGATTGACACATGCAATACTTTCAATAGTTCAAGTCTGCAAACAGCTGATATAACAACTAATAATGGCATAGTAAAATGGGAACTCCCTTTTCATTTAACCGATAGCATGGTATATTATTGGAAAGTGAATAAAGTAGGTGATACTATTGAAGGGAAAATAAATTCTTTTCAATATATCAATGGTCGTTCAGGCTGTTCTCAAGCTCATTTTTCACAATTTGTCAACAATACGTATTTAAACATTGATGTTGACACTCTCAACCGAACCTTTAATTTTACGCATGGTAGTTATGCCTATACCGCAAAAACACGATTTTTTAACTCATTGTCGGAAGAAGCTGCCTACGAAACAGAAGTATATATTAAACGTAACAACGTTATTTTTGACTATGTACAATGTGTAATGGCGAGTCGACCATTTATTCATATATTAGTTTTTGATCCCGTAACAGGAGCCAATTGGGTAAATACAGAAACTACAGCCTATGGGAATAAAGGAAAATATGGTCAAGCATTGTGTAGAAATTATGCCACTAATGGATTCCATTTTTATATGGACGATTCTAACTCAAGAGAAGATGTTGCCCTATTTTTGGAAAATATTCCAATAGGATATTATGTACTCATTATGTCTATAAATCACACGGCTGCTCATTTGTTTACCGAAAGACAATACAAAGCATGGGAATCGGTGGGAAGTACACAGATCCGTTCACTTACGTCTCAAAATAATTATATACTTTTCGGTAAAAAAGGGGCTTCTATAGGCGATCCTTGTCTTAGAGAAATGGTGGGAAGTAACAATGGACAATACCTCACCATGGTAGGTGCTGAAATGCAAGTACCTATAGGAAAAGCAAGCATGCAGAGTGAAATATTCGGTCCTGCAAAAAAATGGCAAACTTTTAGCTGGGAAATGCTTAACGCAGACATAGCTAATGGAGATACTATTAAAGCAAATATATATGGAATTGATAATCAAAAGAATGAAACCTTATTAATATCCAATATTGATTATTCCGTTTATAAAAATTATAATTTGGCAAATAAAATCAATGCCGAACAATATCCCTACGTAAGAGTGGAAATCTCTTATACGGATTATCAATATCGAAGCCTTCCTCAAATAAAACGTTTACAATTATATTATGAGGATGTTCCTGAAACATCTGTATGTAGCGATAATTTCTATTTTTATTGCGACACCATACAACAAGGAGATAGTTTGCGTATAACCACTTCCACTCAAAATGTAAATAGTATGGATATGAGTAATTTATTAATAAAATACTCTGTCATTCATCAAAACAATGAAGTTTACACTCAATATTATCGTTCAAACATACATCCTGCAGGAACTATTCTTACTGATAGCATCGCCTTATCAACAACTAATCTATTTGGAAATAATTTATTACGTGTAGAATTCAATCCTAACAACGACCAAACGGAAAAATATCATTACAATAACTATATTGAAGTGCCATTCTATGTTGTTTCCGACAGCATCAACCCTATTCTTGACGTTACTTTTGATGGAACACACATTATTGACGGAGAAATTGTTTCAGCGAAACCATATATACAAATTATGGTAAAAGATGAAAATAAATATTTGTTAATGAATGATATAGAAGATACAGCAAAGATAAAGGTTTATCTAAAATCTCCTTCATCATCTTCTTACCAATATATTCCTTTTTATGCTGACGGAAAAGAAATCTTGCAATACATTCCCGCCAACAATGCACAAAACAAATGTCAAATCAACTATCAAGCAGAATTGTTGGAAGATGGCATATACTATTTACGCGTAGAAGCCAACGACAAATCAGACAACGCTTCCGGTAGCAATGCCTTCGTTATTTCCTTTGAAGTGATCAATAAATCTTCTATCACCGAAGTTTTTAACTATCCTAATCCATTTTCAACTCGAACACAATTTGTATTCACCTTGACAGGTTCTGAAGTGCCCACTTTTATGAAAATTCAAATTCTCACTATCAGTGGAAAAGTTGTTAAGGAAATAGATATGAGTGAATTAGGACCGATAAAGATAGGCAAAAATATCACTACCTATGCTTGGGATGGTCGAGACAACAACGGGAATTTATTGGCCAATGGCGTTTATTTATATCGCGTTGTCACACATATCAATGGAAAAGAAGTAGAACTGAATAGCCAAGTTAACAACAACAAAGCCTTTAAAAAAGGATTTGGTAAAATGGTTATAATTAGATAATATGGAACTTATTTTAGCAAGCAACAACAAACATAAATTAGAAGAAATTCGTGCTATTTTAGGCAATGAATACAAAATTGTTTCTTTGAATGACATTGGTTGTCACGAGGAGATTCCTGAAACACAAGATACTTTGAAAGGCAATGCCTTACAAAAAGCATCTTTTATTTACGAACGCTACCATAAAAATTGCTTTGCCGATGATACCGGATTGGAAATTGAATTTTTAGGGAATCAACCGGGAGTATATTCAGCTCGATATGCCGGTGAACATTGTTCTTTTGAAGATAATATGAACAAAGTTTTGGCAGAAATGGGTGATACCAACCATCGCAAGGCTTGTTTTAAAACGGTGATAGCCTTGATATTAGATGGTAAAGAATATTTTTTTGAAGGTCGTGTAGATGGAGAAATTCTGCGAGAACGACATGGAAGGGAAGGCTTTGGTTATGACCCTATCTTTCAACCTATTGGCTATCAGAAATCGTTTGCAGAATTGTCAGCAGAAGAAAAAAACCGCATCAGTCACCGTGGACGTGCCATACAACAATTGGCAAATTTTATTAAAAACTTGAAATAACATGAAAAATATTGACATCAATATCATCGGAGCAGGAAACGTTGCATGGCATTTGGCACACAGACTATTCATTTGTGGCTACAAAATCAACTCCATTTTCAGTTTGCACTCCGAAAATGCAGAACGATTAGCACATGAAATAAACGCTTCTGTTTTAAAAAATATTACTGACTTCCAACCGGCTATGGTCAATATTTTGTCCATCAAAGACGAGGTTTACAACGAAATAATTACACAACTGCCTCACTGTGAGCAGATTTTTGTCCACACTTCCGGCAGCATTGACACAAATGTATTGGCAGGTCTATCAGATAATTTTGGTGTTTTTTATCCCTTTCAAACTTTCAGCAAAAATAAGCCTATCGATTTTTCTCAAGTGCCTATCTGTATAGAAGCGAGCAATGAATTTACTAAAACAACACTCACTACAATTGCCAACGACATCAGCACTAAAGTTTATTTTCTCACCTTAAAACAACGCTCACAATTACACTTAGCAGGTGTTTTCGCCAGCAACTTCACCAATGCCTTGTACGGCTTGGCAGAAGAAATTTTGATGAAAGAAAATATTGATTTTGATATCATTAAACCTCTAATAAAAGAAACTGCCAATAAGATAGAATTGCTCCGTCCTTACGAATCGCAAACGGGACCGGCAGCAAGAAAGGATTGGAATATTATCAACAAACATATTGCCATGCTGGACAATGACAACAAAAGAAATTTGTATCGTTTTCTAACACAAATTATTCAAGAACAGCAAAAAAAACATCACTCTATATGAAAAATTACAAAGAAAAATTAGCCCATATCACTACTTTTATTTTTGATTTTGACGGAGTGCTATCCGATGGAAAAGTTTTAGTTACTTCCTCCGGCGACCAATTGCGAGTAACTGATACAAAAGACGGATATGCCATACAATATGCTCTAAAACAAGGTTTTAATGTCTGCATTTTGTCGGGAGGCTACTCCGAAAGCATGATATTGCGTTACAAAGGTTTTCCTAAAATGGACATTTTTTTGCAATGCGAAAACAAAATCATAAAATTTCAGGAATACATGAAAGAGAAAAATCTTCAAAAAGAAAATATTGTTTACGTTGGAGATGACATTCCTGACTACGAAGTAATGCAAATGGCCGGTTTAAAAGCTTGTCCGGCTGATGCTGCCACAGAAATTTTAGAAACTGCCGACTATATCTCCCATCGCAATGGCGGCAATGGATGTGTAAGAGATATCATTGAACAAACCCTCCGTGCCCAAAACAAATGGCTGAAGGATGGTGCATTTCACTGGTAATCATCAATTATTTTAACAATTTTTTAATTTCGTGCAATTTCATCAACGCTTCTACCGGTGTTAGCGTATCGATATTGATATTGAGAATTTCTTCTTTTATCTGCAACAATAAAGGATCGTCCAAAGTAATAAAACTTAATTGATACGAATCTTTTTTCGACTTGTTTGCCGACAAAGATTTTGACAACTCTTCGTGCTGTGAATTTTCCAGTTCTTTTAGAATTTCGGTAGCCCGTTGCAAAACTTCGTTGGGCATGCCTGCCATTCTTGCCACATGAATACCAAAACTATGTTCTGTACCACCTTGTACCAACTTCCTCAAAAATATTACTTTATTGTTGATTTCCTTAACGGTTACATGATAATTTTTGATTCGTTTAAACGTATCTGCCATTTGATTCAACTCGTGATAGTGTGTGGCAAACAAAACTTTCGCATGGCATGTTTTGTTTTCATGCAAATATTCAGCTATTGCCCATGCAATAGAAACCCCATCATAAGTACTTGTGCCACGACCTATTTCGTCTAAAAGTACCAAACTTCGATTAGAAATATTATTCAAAATGCTGGCAGTTTCATTCATTTCCACCATAAAAGTAGATTCTCCGGAAGAAATATTGTCAGACGAACCTACACGAGTGAAAATTTTATCCACAATGCCGATTTTTGCTTCTTCTGCCGGCACAAACGAACCTATTTGTGCCAAAATGACTATCAAAGCCGTCTGTCGTAAAATAGCAGATTTTCCGGACATATTAGGACCGGTTATCATTAAAATTTGCTGCTTCTCGTTATCTACATAAACATCATTGGCAATATATTTCTCCCCTAAAGGCATTTGTGTTTCTATTACCGGATGCCGCCCGTTTTTGATGTCAATAGCAAAGCCATCGTTAATCTGTGGCCGAACATAATTGTTTTCCTTGGCCAACAATGCAAAACAATTCAACACATCCAATTGTGCAATTATTTGTGCATCAATTTGTATAGGTTTCACCCAACGAGTTGTCTCGGATAATAATTCGTTGAAAATTCTTTGTTCTATCACCAAAATTTTATCTTCTGCACCGAGAATTTTCTGTTCATAAGTTTTTAATTCTTCGGTGATATAACGTTCTGCATTGGTAAGTGTTTGTTTACGAATCCACTCTTGCGGCACTTTGTTTTTATGAGCGTTGGTTACCTCCAAATAATAGCCAAACACATTGTTATAGCCGACTTTTAATGAAGAAATACCCGTCCGCTCCATTTCCCTTTGCTGAATTTCCGCTAAATATTTCTTTCCATTGATGGCAATATTGCGTAACTCATCCAATTCGGCATCAACACCTTCTTTGATAGCACCACCTTTCAAAATATTGACAGGCGGTTCGGCTATTAATGTTTTTTCAATAATAGAACGGATATTTTTTACTGTATCTATTTGACCTCCGAGTCGTTGAATAGAACTTTCGTCTGTATGCTCTATTAAGGATTTTATTTCTTCTACTGCATACAAAGCACGTTTCAACTGCACCATCTCACGTGGATTGGCACGACAAACCGACACTTTTGATATCAAACGTTCCAAATCACCGATTGTCTTTATCTGCTCTGCCATGGCGGATGAAAATTGCTCATTTTTCATCAAAAACTCTACCAATTGTTGTCGTTCTTCTATAGCAGAACGTTCCCGCAATGGCAACAACAACCATTTCCGCAGCAACCTCGCCCCCATGGGACTGATTGTCTTGTCAATTACATCTAACAAAGTAACTGCATTATCATTGTTAGAATCCAACAATTCCAAATTACGAATAGTGAATTTATCCAACCAAACAAAATGATTTTCTTCTATTCTGGATAATTTGACAATATGCGATACATTAGTATGTTGTGTTTCATATAGATAATGTAATGATGCACCTGCAGCTATCAATCCCAAATTCAAATTTTCAACACCAAAACCCTTGAAAGACGATACTTGAAAATGCTTCAACAACAAGTCGGTGGTAAATTCGGAAGTAAAAACCCAGTCTTCAAATGTGGTACAGAAAAATTTGTCACCGAAAGTTGACTTAAATTCTTGCAATTTAGATTTTTCCACGATGACCTCACTGGGTTGAAAACTTTGTAATAATTTATCAATATAACTGATTTTACCTTGTGCAATATAGAATTCTCCGGTAGAAACATCCAAAAACGACACCCCGCATTCCAAACCAAAATGCACTGCCGCTAAAAAATTGTTTTGACGAGTTTCCAATACATTGTCATTGTATGAAATCCCCGGCGTTACCATTTCTGTTACCCCTCTTTTTACCAAGGTTTTGGTCATTTTGGGATCTTCCAATTGGTCGCAAACCGCCACTTTGAAGCCGGCTCGCACCAATTTTGGCAAATAAGTATCCAAGGCATGATGAGGAAATCCTGCCAATTCCGCATTGGAAGAACCATTGCCACGATGTGTCAACACTATCCCCAACACTTTAGATGCTTTGATGGCATCTTCTCCAAAAGTTTCATAAAAATCCCCTACACGAAACAACAACAAGGCATCAGGATATTTCGCCTTAAAAGTATTGTATTGCTTCATTAAAGGAGTACTTCCTAAATTTTCTTCTGTCTTTGCCAATGTTCTATGTTTTCTATCTGCAAAAATACAATTCTCTTTGCTGACATTGTTTCTTGTTTGCAAAAAAATATCAACAAAATAAGTCAATAAGTCTTATATGTTTGATTTTATAAAAGTTATTTTTTCTTCTAAAGGCATATTATAGGGAATATTTATCAAAGGAACACCTTCCCGCTGCATTTTTCTAAACCATGTCTGTTGTCGTTTGGCAAATTGACCAATAGCTATTTGCAAGCGATCGTGCATGGTTTGATAGTCTATTTCTCTCAACAAATACTGAGCAACAAATTTATATTCCAGACCATAATATTTTAAAGTGTCTGCAGAGATGCCTTGCTGCAGCAAGTTTTGCACTTCTTCCACCATGCCATTTTGCAAACGTTCATCCAAACGAATGCCTATCCTCTTTCGCATTTCTTCACGAGGAATATCTATATTGAAAATCTTGTAATTCAACTTATTCTCTTGAGATTCTTGTGGATGCGAAGCATAGTAATCGGCAATTTCCAAGGCCCTTATCAAACGATTTCTATCTGAAGTATCGCTCACATTGTGCAAAATTTTCTTTTGCTGCAATGTTGCTATCAATATAGCATCTGATTGGCTTGCCCATTGTTGTCTTAACAACTCATTTTCAGGCACTTGTTCCAATCGATACTGTTTAATCACCGATTCTATATACATGCCTGTTCCCCCGCAACAAAGTATTTGCTTACCATTGTCGCTAATCTGCTGACAAGCGGCAAAAAAATCCCGTTGAAATTCAAACACATTGTATTGATAGCCGGCATCTACAATATCAATTAGATGATACCGGACACTCTTTCCGTCAACCTGATACTCGCTTAAATCTTTGCCGGTACCGATATCCATACCTCTATATACTTGTCGGGAATCGGCACTAATAATTTCTGCATCAATATCTGCTGCTAAATGGACTGCCAAATGGGTTTTCCCGCAAGCGGTAGGACCTACAATAAAAATGATAGGATTATTGGTGAACTTCATTTTGATAGGTAGCAAATTTTTTGAGAATCATCTGCTCAATTTCCACTTCGGTGGCTGTGGCTAAAATATAGTATGAAAATCCACAATATACCATAAATTCGTCCAATTGCTCCCCTTCCAAATTCGTGAGACGATGCACAACTTGCGGATTGTATTTTTGTGCCAAACGAACAACCTCATCTTGATTTTTCATCATATCATTATAAAGTCTGTCCATTTTGGCTTTTCTGCTGAATTTTTCATACAAAAAACTGATAGGATGTGCCAAAGGAGTTTTTGCCAATAGATTTTTACTATTAGGGTCGGCAGTTAGGCGGGCCTTATCATCATCGGAAATATTTACATCTACATCTATCTTCTCTTTTGGTGCCTTTTGTTCGGCAATATCCTTCACAAACAACGGATAAGGTTTCATTGCATAAACTGTGAAGTTTTTCAACATGATAGATTTCATCATCAAACGAATAAAGCAATTGCTTTTTGTATTGTAAATGGTATCGTTCATGATTAACACTTCCAATTCGAAACCCACTCGCGAAATGGCCAAAGTATCGTGTTTAGATACTCGTATTGCATAACTGCCGTGAGCATCTGAAAAAGACATCATTCCTGTATTAAGATTATGTATGCATGCATTCTCTAAAGGCTGCATGGTTAAACAATCCACTACTTTGCCTTTTAGAACAAAATGGTCTTGTCCGACAACTTGCATCGCCGAACATATCAATACCAAAATCAAAAAATGCTTCAATTTCATCATACTAATTTGCAAAAGTAACATTTTTTCATTTATCTTACTACATTTTTTGTATTCCTTTTTACATTAAAAAATAATTTTTACAAAAAACACATTTTTAAATAAAAATATTGTACCTTTGTGAAATAATTGTAATTACTTCAAAAATCTACCATTATGAGTTCTAATAAAGAATTAAGAGCAATGGCTCTACAAAGATTAAGCGGGAATTGGGCAAATGCCGTATTGGCTTCTTTTATATACATACTTCTTGCTGGAGGAAATGCTACTATACAAAACTTAAATAATCTTAACTACCTGCCAGGAGAAACATTACTATACTCTTTAGGAACATTAATATTTACCTTAGTCATTCTTTATCCTCTAAGATATGGTATTGAAACTGCCTTTCTTCAGTTTTATCGTACCGAAGAATCGGATATTACTACGAAAATGTTTCAAGCCTTCAAGAATATGGGCAGAGCTATAGGAGTTATTTTACTGCAATCTATTTTTATCTTTTTTTGGACAATACTTTTAATCATCCCTGGCATTATTAAATCATATGCTTACGCCATGACCATTTACATAGCTTACGACCACCCTGAATGGGGAGCAGACGAATGTATTCGCGAAAGTATGAAAATGATGCAAGGCTATAAATGGAAACTATTCCTATTGGACTTAAGTTTCATCGGTTGGTTCTTACTTTGCTTGCTTACATTTGGATTAGGTTTCTTTTTGCTATTACCATATAGACAAACTTCTCACGCTGCATTCTATGAGGAGTTGAAATATAGTCATTTGGAATCTGCTGAAATTCAAGAAGAAAATATTATAACAGAAACTGCTGAAATTTAAACTTTAAATTTATTATAACATGGTTACCGTATTAGGACAACAAAATTCCATTGCCAACAATTTTCTTGCAGAATTAAGAAATATTGACATTCAACGTGATAGCCAACGGTTTAGAAAAAATTTGGAACGTTTAGGAGAAGTTTTTGCCTACGAAATCAGCAAAAAACTTCCCTACCAACAAAAAGATATTGACTCCCCACTGGGAATTGCTCCCATGAATTTGTTGGCACAACAACCTGTTGTCGCCACCATTCTTCGTGCCGGACTGCCGTTTCATCATGGTATGCTAAACTTTTTTGACCATGCGGAAAGTGCTTTTGTCTCTGCCTACCGCAAACACGAAAAAGACGGTTCTTTTATCATTCAATTGGACTATATCTCCGCACCCGATTTGAACGATAAAATTCTTATTTTAGCCGATCCTATGCTCGCTACAGGACATTCTGTTGAAGTATCTCTCAAAGGATTGCTACACTACGGAATTCCTTCAAAAATTCATGTTGTCTCCATTATTTCGAGTGCCACCGGTATTGATTACTTGCAAAGAGTATTGCCACACGACACCGATATTTGGACAGTTGCCGTTGACAACGAACTCACTGCACAATCATACATTGTCCCCGGGCTCGGTGATGCAGGTGACTTGGCTTTTGGTGAAAAAATGAGTTTCTAATGCTTGCTGACCAATTCAAAGATAAAAAAATTATTCTTGCTTCAAAATCTCCTCGAAGAAAAGAATTGCTGCAAGAATTAGGTTTTCAATTCGATGTCATCGTCTCTAATACAGATGAGCACATAAATTTAAATCTATCTTTCGGAGAAATTGCAGAACAATTAGCCCGGCAAAAAGTGTTGTCGGTTGCCCACTTGGCTCCCGAAGATGCTATCATCATCGGTGGTGACACAATTGTCTGTGTAAACGACAAAATTTTAGGAAAACCCAAAAATCACCAAGAGGCTTTTGAAATGTTGAAAATGCTTTCTGATAATACTCACAAAGTAATTTCATCTGTTTGCATAAAATACCAAGACAAAATTTTAGTCAACCACGATATAGCAAAAGTGCATTTCAAAACACTGACAGACGAAGAAATCAATTTCTATATTAAACAATACTCTCCTTTCGATAAAGCCGGTGCCTATGGCATACAAGAATGGATAGGCTTGCGGGCAATTGACAAAATTGAAGGATCTTTCTATACCATTATGGGATTTCCTACCCATTTGGTCTATCAAATGATGGAGAATTTTTTATAGTTTTCTAAAAAACTACTACGACTTATTCCCACACAAAAAAAAGGAGTTTCAGTGATTGAA
>DBXJ01000059.1:0-191 GCA_002309475.1 Bacteroidales bacterium UBA1215 | reverse complement strand
ATGGGAAGAGGTGATCACCACCGCTAAAGTCACCTAAAATATCTTTACGCATTTTAAGCAACATTCTTTTGAAGATAAAGCAATCTGTTTCCTTGAGCGGCACAAGCAAAGTCTACGGGTTATTAGTATTACTCGACTTTGGCATCTCTGCCTTTACATCTGTAACCTATCTACGTCATCGTCTTTAACGA
>DBXJ01000016.1:1932-17068 GCA_002309475.1 Bacteroidales bacterium UBA1215 | reverse complement strand
CAATCAACTTATGATTTTTCATCTATGACAGACCAAGGCAACAATATCAATATAAGTGCAAGTCGTTTGATAGCCGATATCGGTGTGGCATGTGATATAGTATACGGTCCTAACGGTTCCGGTATGTATAATCATAAAGCCGCCTATGCTATGCGAACTTTCTTTAAATATTCACCGGAGACAGAATATATTTTCCGTGATTCAGTAAATTTGAATTGGGATAGTTTGTTGGTATGGCATTTAGATCGCCAAATACCTCTATATTATGCCGGTTGGTCTGTCCCTAATATCGACGGGCATGGTTTCGTTTGTGATGGATATCAAAAAATGACCGATGGAACATATTATTATCATTTCAACTTCGGTTGGGATGGTTCAGCAGATGGTTATTTTTATACGAATGCTTTATCTCCTCAGGGTCATAATTTCAATCTTGCACAAGAAATTATTGCTCATGCTTATCCGGATACGTCAAGATTTACCTATCCGAATACTTTTCCTGCTACAGTAACTACCACTTTGACGAGTATAGATGGTTCGTTTGAAGCAAGTGGATTTGGTGAAAATATTCAACAAGGAACTGACTATAAATGGATTATTGCACCTGATGCGGATTCAATTAGCAAAATCGTCATTTCAGGAAGAATTGATTTAGCAGCCGGTGATACCCTTTGGTTGGAATACAACAACAATACAACTTATTTTGTTGGAGAAAAAAATATTAACATTGCTTTGACGAATCAAAAAACGGCAAGTGTTCGTTTGGTAACCAATAGTGATTCAAGTAAATATATGCATATTTCGTATTCAAGTACCTTGCCGAATTTCTGTCAAACAATAAAAATGTTTACCTCACAAAGCGGCACTATTAGTGATGGTAGTGGAAATTGTCGTTATAATAATTTCACTTCTTGCAAATTTAGAATTACCATCAATGGCAAAACTGCTATTACTGTGAAATTCAAAGAATATGATTTGGCAGGAGAAGGCGATTCGCTTCGTTTTTATGATTTATCATCTTCACCTTCACGGTGGTTGATGACATTATCTGCCACATCTTTATCGGATTCTGTTTATGTTTTCAATACCAATAAGTTAATGGTAGATTTTACCACTGATGAACAAAATGTAGCACAAGGATGGAGTTTTGACTATGTCGGAGGCACTGTTGATGTGGGAAGCATTGACAATGAATTAAATATCATAGCGTATCCAAATCCTTCAAAAGATAATTTGTTTGTAGAAATAGCTGAAGATATTCTTCAAACAATGGATGCAAAAGAATCGGTAAAGTTGTATGATATGTTGGGAAAATTGTTAATGGAGCAACCTGTCAAAAATCAAATGCAGTTTGATATGAGTTATTTGTCTGCTGGAATTTATTTCTTAAAAATATCCAATAGTATAAAAAAGATAGTAAAAGAATAAAATGGGAGAAGAAAGCCGTTTAATAACAGATTTAGCGTTGATACTAATATCAGCGGGAGTAATGACGCTGATATTTAAAATATTAAAACAGCCTCTTGTCTTGGGTTATATTGTGGCTGGTTTTTTAGTAGGACCACATTTCGGATTGTTTCCCTCAGTTATGGAAACATCGTCTATTCAAGAATGGTCGGAAATAGGTATTATATTCTTATTGTTTGCATTAGGACTTGAATTTAGTTTCAAAAAATTGCTAAAATCAGGTAGCACTGCCATTATTACGGCCTTAGTAGGGGTTGTGTTGGTGATGTTGTTAGGTATTTTGACAGGTCATTTTATGGGCTGGACAACTATGGAAAGTGTATTTTTGGGAGGTATGTTGTCTATGTCATCTACAGTGATAGTCATTAAGGCTTATGATGATTTGGGAGTGAAAAAAACTCAATTTGCTGAAATAACTATGGCTGTACTTATTATACAAGATTTGGTGGCAGTGGTTATGATGGTTTTGTTGTCAACAGTGGCTGTCGGTAAGAATTTTGAAGGTACAGAAATGCTATTCAGTATTTTGAAATTGGTATTTTTCCTTGTTTTGTGGTTTGTAATAGGAATTTATTTAATACCTACTTTTTTCAAAAAATTTAAAAAAAGAATGAATGATGAAACACTACTAATAATTTCTTTAGGTTTTTGTTTCGGAATGGTAGTGTTGGCAGAATCTACAGGTTTTTCGTCAGCGTTAGGAGCGTTTGTGATGGGTTCTTTATTGGCAGAAACTATTGAAGCAGAACGAATTGAGCATTTGACCAAAAGTATAAAAGATTTGTTTGGAGCCATCTTTTTCGTTTCTGTCGGCATGATGGTCAATCCGACTATCATTGCTACTTATTGGTGGCAAATATTAATATTGACCATTATTACTATTTTTGGTAAGACAGTCTTTTCTGCGGTGGGAGCACTGATTGCCGGGCAGAATATAAAAACTTCTATGCAAGTGGGTTTTAGCCTATCACAAGTGGGTGAGTTCGCTTTCATTATTGCCACTTTGGGTATGTCACTTCATGTATTGAGTGATTTTATATATCCGGTTATAGTGGCAGTTTCGGTGATTACCATATTTACAACACCATATTGTATACGACTTTCAGAGCCTATTGCTAATTGGATAGAGAAAAAAATGCCGCCAAGGATGAAAGCTATTTTAACGAGATTCTCTTCAGGTAATAATACCGTCAACCAGCAAAGTGAATGGTCTAAATTGCTTAAATCGTATATTACGCGAGTAGGTGTATTTTCAGTAGTTATTGTAGCTATTATTGTATTTGCCTTTTCTTGGTTTCAACCATTTGTGCAGCAGATATTTGAAAAATATGGATTAAGTACAACATTAGGCAATGTATTGTGGGCGGCTGTGGCAATCATGGTTCTTTCTCCATTTTTGAGAGGATTGTTGGTACAACGCAAAGACGATGAAGAACGATTTGCTAAATTGTGGTCGGATAATCGATTCAACAAAGGTTTATTGATAACACTCAGTTTGTCAAAAATGTTTCTGGTAGTCTTTTTTGTATCTATGGTATTGATGAATACCTTTGAGGCAAAAACATGGACTTTGATAGTTGTAGCTATTGCAGTTTTGGTATTTATCCTTGTATCAAGAAAATCGTTCAGGCGTTTTTCAAAAATTGAAAAACACTTTGTCAGCAATTTAAACGAAAGAGAAAACGAGCAGAAGAAGAAAAATCCTATAAGAGCAAGTTTTGAGTCAAAATTTTCAGGCAAAGACATTCATCTATCGCATGTGCTTGTTTCTCCCAATTACGATATGATAGGAAAAACGCTTTCGGAATTGAATTTTATTGATGTTTATCAAGTAAGTATAGTAAAAATTGAACGAGGAAATAAAGAAATTTATTTTCCGAGTGGAGATGACTATATTTATCCCTATGATCATTTAGTGGTAATGGGTACTGATGAACAATTAAACAAGTTTAATCATGTGTTAGAATCACAAAGTGCAGAAACATCACTTGTTAAAAAAGCGGAAATGATTATTTCTTCGTTGGTTATTGATAGAAATTCACCATATCTTGGCAAAACAATTGCTATGTCCGGTATTCGTCATCCGGGCAATTGCATGGTAATAGGATTTGAAAGAGATGGTGTGGAATATTTCAATCCGTCCATTCAAACTGAATTTGAAATTGACGACTTGGTCTGGGTGGTAGGTGAAAAACATGATGTAGAAAAATTGTTGTAAAATGGCAGAGATCAAGATAGAAGCAATGAAATTTTATGCCTTTCATGGTTGTTTTGACGAAGAAAGGGTAGTAGGTACACATTTTGAAGCTGATTGTACCATTGAAGTAAATTGTAACCAAGCAGCTCAAACGGACAATTTGTCTTATACCATTAATTATCAAGAAGTGTATCAATTGATTAAACAAGAAATAGAACAATCTTCAGCATTGTTGGAAAATGTGGCTTATAGAATTTTATCTTCTTTAAAACAGCATTATTCACAAGCAGACAATATAACCATAGAAATCAAGAAATTGAATCCACCTTTGGGAGGAAAAATCAAATCAGTTTCAGTAAAAATGAATAGTAAAGAATTAAACATAAAGTAAAAACACTAATAGTATGAAAAACAAGATTGTAGCAGGTAATTGGAAAATGAATAAAACATTTTCAGAAGCAGATGACTTATTGTTTACATTAGCAGAAAATTTAAAAGATGTAAGATTAGAAACAGAAGTGATAGTATGTCCTCCTGCTTTATATTTGGAAATGGCAGTAGATGCTTCCGAAGAAAGTAATTTTTATGTAGGTGCACAGAATGTTGCATATGCAGAAAAAGGGGCCTATACGGGAGAAATCAGTGCAGAAATGTTGCGTTCTGCCGATATACAATTCTGCATAGTAGGACATTCAGAAAGAAGAACTTATTTCCATGAAACAGATGCAGACTTGGCAAAGAAAGTTGATTTGTTGCTTAAAAATGAGATTGTGCCGATTTTCTGCTGTGGGGAACGTAAAGAAGAACGTGAAAATGGTACTTATTTTCAAGTTATCAAAAGTCAATTGGAAAATGCATTGTTTCATTTGACAAAGGAAGAATTCGACGGCACCATTATCGCTTATGAACCGGTTTGGGCTATCGGTACAGGATTGACAGCCACTCCGGCTCAAGCACAAGAAGTACATGCTTTTATTCGTAAATTGGTGGAAGAAAAATATGGTACCGAAACGGCTTACAATACCTATATATTGTATGGTGGAAGTTGCAATGCAAAAAATGCTTTAGATTTGTTCACTTGCAATGATATAGACGGTGGCTTGATTGGTGGTGCTTCTTTGGTGGCAGAAGATTTTATGGCAATTATCAATGCAGCCGAAACTGCAATAAGCAACGACTAATATGCAATATATTGAGGTAGTTTGTAAAATTAGCAACCCCATAGTAGGTAATGAAATTATGATTGCCATACTGGGAGATATGGGTTGTGATAGTTTTGTGGAAAATTCCGACGGCATTTTGGCTTATATTCCCAAACAAAATTTTGAAAAAGAGCAATTGGAAGAAGTGTTGGAATATGCACAAAATTTTGATTTCGAAGTAGATATTTCATTTAATGAGGTAGAAGAGCAAGATTGGAATGCCAAATGGGAAAGTGAGTATCAGCCGGTGTTGATAGACGATCGTTGTTATGTACGAGCTCCGTTTCATGACAAAAAAGATGACGTGGACTATGATATTTTGATAGAACCCAAAATGTCGTTTGGAACGGCCCATCATCCGACAACTTCGCAGATAATTTCTTATCTTTTAGAAGAAGATTGTCAAGGAAAAACATGCTTGGATATGGGCACCGGCACAGGTGTGCTGGCTATTTTGGCAGCAAAACGAGGTGCAAAATCCATTCTTGCAATCGACAATGACGAATGGGCATATAGGAATTGTCTGGAAAATGTAGAAAAAAACCATCTCAATAATATCATAAATGTTGTTTTAGGAGATGCTAATTCAATCAAAAGGATGGAATATGATATAGTTATAGCAAATATCAATAGAAATATTCTTTTGCGAGATATGCAATATTATGTTCAATATCTGAAAAAAGACGGCATCTTGTATTTGAGTGGATTTTATAAGGAACCGGACTTGCAAATGTTGGTTGCTAAAGCACAACAATTCAACGTATTTTTGGATACATACAAAGAAAAAGATAATTGGGTGGCAGCACGGCTACAAAAAAAATAAAGAGGAAAAGAAAAGGTATGAGAAAAAACAAATTGAAAATCATAGCATTGTTGATTGTTTTTTTGTTGTCAAGCAAGCAAATGATATATGCTCAAGGTGTATTGAGTTTATCGTCAAATTTGGATAATACAGAAGCAGAAATAAAGCAAATCTATGAAAATGTCAATTCCAATCAAAAAGAGGAAGCTGGCAAAATTTTGGGAATGTTTCCTGATTTCTGGCAACAAATGAGTGATGATGAACAAATTAGTTTTATTGAGATAGCGAATATCATGTTCAAACATCAGTTGAAACCTATACCTCATTTATCAAATTTCATTTATACTTATCAATTGTTTGTAGAAAGCAATCAATCGGCTAAAAGTAGTCAGAATTTTGTTAAATCAATGAAATATATTGCCAGCAACAACCTCAATCAATTCAACAATATGATGAAAATATACCAAAATGTATTAAAAGATAATCTTTTCAATACATTTACCGGTGTTAATTGGCGGGCTAGAGAAGTAGAGTTGTTTTATTTTAGTTTCGATTCTTTGCCAAAAGTAGTTTTTCCAAAATTGGAATTAGTAGCCGAAAACGGAAAAGATAGTTTGGTGATAAAAAATACATCTGGTTATTTTATGCCGACAAATATGACATTTGTCGGTACTAAAGGTTTGGTGGATTGGAGTAAAGCGGGTTTAGGCGAAAAAGTTTATGCCACTTTTGAAGATTATTCCATTATTTTGAAGTCGCCGAGAATTGAAATAGAAAATGTCTTATATTACAATCCGGAGTATTTTCTCAAACCGCAGCAAGGTAAGTTGGAAGAGAGTGTTATGCCGACAGAAATTAGCGAAGAAGATGCTACATATCCTCGCTTTACGGCTTATGACAAACAAATTAAAATTGACAATATTTATGCTGAAGTGGATTATATAGGCGGGGTGCAAGTCCGCGGATCGAAATTTTATGGTAAAGGTGATGCCGAATATTTGGCAAAATTGGTATTCAAACGTGATAACACTCCTGCCATGATAGCACAATCAACTTCTTTTGTAATGAAAGAGAAACAATTGGCATCTGCCATGTGTCAAGTAAAAATATTCATAGATGCAGATTCTATTTCACATGATGCCATTGAATTGAAATATAATCCGACCAATAGAGAATTGTGGTTGATAAGAGGTAAAGATGGTCCCATGAGAATGCCGTTTTTCAACACTTATCATAATATAGATATGTATGTAGAGGCTTTGCATTGGAAATTGAATGAAGAAAATATTGAATTTTGTGCTATGCCCGGACCCGTTGAATCTTCCACTGCCATTTTTGAATCAGTCAACTATTTCAATGCTGACAGGTTGGGGCAATTCATGGGCATGAACGAAGTGAATCCTTTGTTTACGATGTACGAATTTTTCCGTAAAAATGGCAGAAAATCGGGCACAATTGAAGAAATAGCCAACTTTTTCAAATATAGTTATAACGATGTGCAAAGTCTTATATTCCAATGTGTTCAATATGGATTTGTAGGTTTTAACACGACTACCAATATGGTTACTTATAAACCAAAATTGGGTAATTATTTGTTCAATGATGTCAAAAAGAAAGATTACGATGTTTTGCAATTCCGTTCTTTTGTAGGTGCCAATAGGTCGAATGCTACATTGAGTTTATTGAATTATGATTTAAATATCAACGGATTGGATTTGTTGATAATAAGTGATTCCCAGATAGTTAACTTGTTTCCACAAGGAAGAAAGATTACTATGCAAAAAAATAGAGATTTTTTATTTCATGGCAAAGTGGAAGTCGGTTTGTTTGATTTCTGGGTAACCAATTGTAAATTCAATTATGAGCCCTTTACTATGGATTTTACAGTAGTGGATTCTATTGTATTCTATGTGGAAGATAAAAGCAAAGGTAGCAATTCTATGGGAGAATATCCTTTGGAGAAGGTAAGGAGTTATATATCGGATATATCCGGAACTTTGTATATAGATCAATCTAACAATAAGTCGGGTATGTTGCATATTCCCGGTTATCCGTATTTTGAGAGTAAATCTCCCGGTCGTGTTTATTATGACCACGATTTTGTTTATGGCGGGGCATACGATAGAGAACGATTTTATTTTCAGGCAGATAAATTCACTATTCGTGATTTGGACGATTTTGACACCGATTCATTATTGTTCGGTGGATATTTGCACTCGGGCGGCATTTTCCCGGACATAGAAAAGCCATTGAAAGTCAGACCTGATTTCTCCTTAGGTTTTATCTACAATACAGATGGAGATATGCCTGCATATCAAGGAACTGCAAACTTCAACGGAAAAATAGATTTAAGTAATAAAGGCTTGCGATGTACAGGTAGCATTGATTATTCACAAGCCCATGGTGAAGGTAAGAATATTGTCTTTTTCTTGGATTCGGCTATCGGTCATTTGGATGTATTCAGGGTTGACGAACTATTGGCTGACAAAGAATTCCCTGCTGTAACTGGCAAAAATGATTCATTGTATTGGATGCCGTATATGGATTCATTGAGCGTTTTCAGTACAAAAAATAAATTTAAAATGTACACCTCAGCTCGTCATGACGGACGTTTGACAGTATCAAATAATGGTCTTACCGGTGGCGGTAATTTCTATTATGACATTGCCACCATGCATTCTCAAAACTATGATTTTAAGCATCATGAAATGAGGTCGCCAAGTTTGGATATCGATTTGTACGATTCCTTGTTGGATGATTATTATATCAGAGCTACAGACCACAAAGGCTATATGAATTTTGAAGAAGATAGAGGCAATTTTGTGGCAAATGGAAACGCCCAGCCATTGGAATTTCCTATCAATATGTTTAAAACTTTCTCTAAAGAATTTGATTGGTTGGTAAAAGAAAAACAATTGATTTTCAAGTATGAAGATCCATATTCATTAGTTGACATTCCCAATACGGATATAAAAGAATTATATACCATGAAATCACAAGGGAATGAACTGATTTCAACACACCCTGCACAAAAACAATTGAAATTCACTACCACAAAAGCCACCTATGATTTTTCCAAATATGAAATCAAAGCAGAAGGGGTTAGATTTATAGAAATTGCCGATGCGGCAATATTTCCGGAAAATGGTATCGTGCAAATTTATAGACGTGCCGAAATCGCCAAATTGAACAATTCTAAAATTTTGGCCAATACAGATAATCAATTTCACGAAATATATAAAACCAATATCATGTTAGAGTCCAGTGAATCTTATAGAGGTGATGGATATTATAGTTATGTAGATGCGGATTCTAACGCACAAGAAATATATCTGGATTCTGTGTGGGTAACACGCGGGCAGAATAAATTCACCCGCGGACAAGGAAAAGTTGGTCAAGATGCCAATTTTACTTTAAATCCTCATTTCGGTTATAGCGGAACGGTTACTTTGAAGGCGGAAGATGAATATTTATCAATGAGAGGAGCAGTTTCTTTGTTGTATAGTTGCGATACCAATGTATATGCTCCTGTTCGTTTTGTGGGTAGTGTTAATCCCGATTCGGTGTTGATACCTATAGGAGAACATACGCGAGATACCAACAATCGACCGGTGGTGGCAGCTATTGCTTCCAATTCCTCCGGACAAATCTATCCTGCTTTTGCTCGTGCCAAAGACCAAATCAACAATCCGGAATATATCAGTGCTTTAGGTTATTTAACTTATAGCGATGAATTGGATATGTATATTGTTACATCCAAAGAAAAAATAGAAGATTTGAGTTTGCCGGGCAATATCATCTATATGGATAGCAAAAATTGTATTGCAAAAGGTGAAGGAAAGTTAAATTTAGGAACTAATTTCGGTAGAATGGAATTTGTCCCGATGGGAAGTATCACTGATTATATTTCTGAAGATTCTGCTGTTATAGATGTGTCTGCATCCTTGGATTTCTTTTTCAATGAAAATTGTATGAAACTAATGAGCGATTATATGGAATCTTCACAAAATTTAGAGCCCTTGGATATTATAGAAAGCAATAGTTATAAAACTGCCTTGTTGGAAATTTTGGGTGATAAAGAATATGATCGTTTATATCCCGAATTGACACAATATTATCACTTTAAAAAGTTGCCAAAAGCATTACAAGTAAGTTTTATGTTTGTGGATGTAAAAATGAACTGGAGTTCGGAAAATAAAGCCTTTGTATCAATAGGCGATTTGGGAGTGGCTATTTGTGGACACAAAGAAGTCAACAAAGTTATTCCGGGATTGTTGGAAATTCAAAAGAAAAGTACTAACAAAAGCACCAACAACAAAACCAACTTGCAGTTATATTTTGAATTTGACGAGCAATGGTTTTATTTTTACTATACAGGAACCACCATGCGTGCTTTGTCATCATCTAAAGAATTCAACGAGTATATTAAAAATACTCCACAAAAGAAGAAAATTTTGAGTGCAGATTCCAAGAAAGGTTTGGCACCATATAGTTATAATATTGCAAGTTTATCTCAAAAGAAGAAATTTTTGACAAAATACGAATATAACCTTGAAGACTCAAATAATTAGATGAAAGAAAAAAAAGATTATAAGTCGGCATTGAATGTAATAGATGGGGTGGAACAACCCAGTCAGGTAAATCCTTACTTGAATTTTACCTCTATTGCCAAACCGCAACAATTTGATGTAAAAGAATATGTTGAAAAGATTTTAGCAGGTGACAGAGTGTTTTTAAGTAGAGCAATTACCTTGATAGAAAGTAATTTGCAAAGCGATAATGAAAAAGCACAAGCTATATTGGAAGCCTGTATTCCACATGCCGGCAATTCCATACGAATCGGCATTACCGGTGTGCCCGGAGCAGGAAAAAGTACTTTTATAGAAGCTTTCGGCAACTATGTTACCTCCCTTGGTCACACTTTGGCAGTATTGGCAATAGATCCCAGTAGCGAGCGTTCCAAAGGCAGCATTTTGGGGGATAAAACGCGTATGGAGACATTATCAACTAATAATCATGCTTTTATTCGTCCTTCTCCGTCGGCGGGTACTTTGGGAGGAGTTGCAAGAAAAACTGCCGAAACTTTAATATTGTGTGAAGCCGCCGGCTATGATGTTGTATTGATAGAGACAGTTGGTGTAGGTCAATCCGAAACAACTGTCAAAAATATGGTCGATTTCTTTCTCTTATTGGCCATTTCCGGAGCAGGTGATGAATTGCAAGGCGTAAAACGCGGAATAATGGAAATGACCGATGCTGTAGTTGTCAACAAAGCCGATGGTGACAATGTTCAACATGCACAACTTACCAAAAAACAATTGGAAAATGCATTGATGTTGTTCCCGAAAAATATTTCAGAATGGACTCCTAAAGTTTTGACGGTGTCATCTTTGGAAAATATCGGTATAGATCATGTTTGGAATATGATTCAAGATTATTTCAAACTGACAAAAGAAAATGGTTTTTTTGAACAAAATAGAAAATTACAACTGCAAGAACGTTTTTATAGTTTTATGAAAGAAGAGTTGTTAGACAAGTTCTATGCCGATAAACAAGTACAATCCGCTATTGACAATTATAAAATTGAAATGTTAAAAGGACAAATAAGTCCGTATGCAGCAGGAAGAAAAGTATTGGAAAAATATTTGAAAAATAACGAATAATGAAAGTCGTCATTCAACGAGTAACATCGGCATCAGTAAAAATCAACAATCAATTACATGGTCAAATTGGTAAAGGAATGTTGATATTGTTGGGTATCGCTCCGGATGATACTAATGCAGATATAGAATGGTTGTGTCACAAAATAAATAGTTTACGGATATTTGATGACGAAAATCATGTGATGAATTTAGATATTCATGCTGTAGGCGGAGAATGTTTGATTGTCAGTCAGTTTACCTTAATGGCTATGACCAAAAAAGGCAATAGACCTTCATATATACGTGCTGCAGAACCATCAATTGCCATTCCTTTGTATGAGCAATTTATTGACAAAATGCAAGAATCGTTTTCGTCCAAAATTCAAACAGGAATTTTCGGTGCGGATATGCAAGTACAACTTGTCAACGATGGCCCGGTAACAATAATCATTGATACGAAACAAAAAGAATAATGGGTGTTAATAAAGAATCTTTCCTTGCACAAGTTGCAACATATATTTGCGAAACTTATTGTAATCCTGATAAAAGTTTAAAGCAAATAGCCATTGTTTTCCCGACACAAAGGTCTATAAAAATTTTTCAGTCTGCTTTTTTAGAAGCCATGCAAACCCGTCAACCGATGTTTGCCCCGAATTGTTTTTCTATTGAAGATTTTTTTCAAAAACTATCCAACAAACAGCAGGCAGAGGCCGATTTGCAGTTGATAACATTATATAAATTAAGTCATGATGAAACTACTACAGAGACATTGGCTGATTTTGCCGGCAAAGGACAAACTATTTTGAGCGATTTTGTCGAGATAGATAAAGAATTGGCAGATGTAAAAAATTTGTTCAAAAATCTTTATGATATAAAAGCAATTGAACAATTTGATCCGGAAATTGCAAAAGCATTTGAAAATCAGGTTGCTAATTCGGATAAATTCTTAAAGTTTTTTGAAAAACTACCTTTTTATTACGAAAAATTAAATGACTTACTTGCAGAAAAAGGATTTTGTACACAAGGACAAATCTATAGACATGTGGCAACGCATCAAGAAGAAATAATAAAAGATTTGCCTTACGAAAAGGTGATTTTTGTGGGATTTTACGCCTTGTCGAATGCAGAAAAAACTTTTATACAAGCATTGCAAAAAAAGAACTTGTTGGATTATATTATTGATGCCGATCAATTTTATTTTAACAACAATCACGAAATTTATAGCAGTTTTGATGAATTGAAGAAGATAGGAATTCATTTCAATGAAAATTTTCTCACCGACAATTACGCTCATCAAAACAAACAAATTTTCATTCATCAAGTGCCGCTAGTTGTCTTGCAGGCAAAAATATTGCCTCAATTGATAGAAAAATATCAAAATGAAGCATTAGCGATTGTTCCTGCAGATGAATCTTTGTTGGTATCTGTTTTAGACAATGTGGATACATTGGGAAAATGGAACGTAACTATGCGATTTCCTATCAAGAAAACCTATGAATATCAATTGGTAGATACAATTTTTAATATTCTTTTGTTGTCGCAAGGAGAGTCAATTCGCTATAAATATCTTTATCCTTTATTAGTCAATCCTGTTATATCGTTAATTAATGACAAAATAGTTGATTGGCGAAATATTAATCATGCTTTTTGCACAAAAAACAATTTTATAGAAATTCTCACAACGAACATAGGGGATGACGACAATAGAAAAAAGATTATTGAATTGTTAGCAGAATTATTGTATAATTCATCAAGCCCGACAACTTTCTTGTACAATATTGACTTGTTTTTAAAAACTTTTAACAATTATATTAAAGCCACAAATAAATATGAAAATGGTAATATCTTTAGTATAATAGATGTATTTGCAAATTTAAGAGAATTAACCAAAGAGATGAATTCTATAGATATGGACTCTATACGTTATTTGTTTGATACTAATATTGCCGGTTACAATTTGTCTATTAAGACTACTGCTAGGAACCCAAAAGACGAAGTCGATGTTTTGTGGAATCATCAATTGATGGGATTGTTGGAAACAAGAACTTTGGATTTCAAAAATATAGTGATGCTTTCTGTCAATGAAGGCGTATTGCCGAAAAAGCCGGTTTACGATACCTTTTTGCCTTATGATTTGAGGCGTTTTTTCAAAATGCCGACTTTTGAAAACAACGACAAAATGTATGCATATCATTTTTATAGATTGCTACAACGTGCTGAAAATATTCATCTTTTGTATCTGCAAACTGATGCGCAATCGGAAAAAAGTCGTTTTATCATGCAATTGGAAGAAGAATTAAAGGATAGGGAAAATATCAAATTTTTCTACCAAGATATTGCTTTTGGCGATGTTCAAATCAACAATGACGATAGGGAACTTGCCATTGCAAAAACCGGTATGGTGGAAAGAAACAAAAAAGTAGATGGAGAAAGTAAAAGAGAACAGGTTGCCATTATGGATTTGTTGAAAGACATCTCTTATTCTCAATCGTCAATTTTGGAATATCTAAAATGTTCAATGCAATTCTACTTGCATAAAATCTTGGATTTGTCAAGCAAAGATATCAACGAGGATATGGACAATGCGCTCTTGGGGACTATTATACATGCTTATTTGGAACAACAAGCCAAGACAGACCAATTTATCAGCATTGTTAATAAAAGTGAGAATAGAAAAGCATTAGAGGAAGAGGTGAAAAAAGAGTTGTTAGCTCTTGCCAAAAATCCGAAAATTACAGAAGTTGTCTATCAAGATGCAGATTTGAGCCGAGGCAAGAACTATTTAATGATAGAGTTGGCAGTTAAATATATATGTAACTATATTCACTTTTTAGCCCGACAAGTGAAAGCCAATCCTACATATTTATCCCGCATTAGTGCCGCCGAGCAAAAAATTGAATTAAAAAACAATGAATTTCAATTAGATGATTCCACTTCTATCAAGTTGAAAGGTATCATCGACAGGGTGGACAAAGTAGGTGAGAGTACGTATATTTTAGACTATAAAACAGGAAATTGCAAAAATGACTCCACTTGCTACAATCCTAAAAAAGAAGGAGAGGAAAGTGAATTGATAAATAAGAACAAAGAAAAAGTATTCCAATTGTTGTTCTATGCTTATCTTTATTACAAAGCTAATTCTCGTTTAGCCGACAAGTCGGCAATTATTGCATTGCGATATTATAGGCAAATGGAATTTTTTTTGAAACAAAAAATTGACAAAAACTCTGAAGATATAATTATCGATGAAGCATTAATGGAGAAATTTGAAACAGAATTGAAACGTATATTCCAAGAACATATTCTCAATCCGGAAGAAAATTTTACTTGTACAAGCGATACGCAAGCATGTAAATATTGTAATTATCAGTTGATATGCGGTGTTTCGGTAACAAACAACTTTTAGTCAAACATCTCTTTCTCGCTTATTGGCTATGATGCTATATATTCTATGAATTGACTAAAGTCCCATTGAAATATTGATTATGACATCCTTTATTTTATCCTCATCATCAAAAAGAAAATAAAGATTAATGCCATTTCCGCCCGGCAATTGATATCTTCCTCCTTTTATTTTAATATATACTTCTTTAATCTCATAATATGATGAGAAAAATATGACGGGAAAATATGTTTTGGAAGAATCCACCGGATTGTTCTGCCTAAAATAAACGTTTGTCCATTCATCCAAACTTTTCAAATAGTTTTTATACAATGACTCCGAATCTAAATCTTTTGAAATTTTAAGTTGATTAATGTAATAATCCAACCTAATTTGTCTATTACTATCCAAATATTCCGGAAAATGTTTTTTTGCCAATTCATT
>DBXJ01000016.1:0-1820 GCA_002309475.1 Bacteroidales bacterium UBA1215 | reverse complement strand
ATCCGGAAACAATTCTTGAGATTTTACAGAGATAACACTTAAGACAAAAAATATAAAAATAAATGCTTTTTTCATTACTAAAGTTGTTTAATTATTGAATATTACATCTTATTTTGTTTTTTATTTTGCCAATGATCGCATTATATTTGTTTATAAAACCGCCCGAATATCCTTCCGGTCTGATATTAATACAACGTTAGTTTGTTTTGTTTATTGTTTTATTGTTGTTGAAAATCTGAAAGATATCCAGATATTTCGGTAAAATAATTCACTTTCAGCGTTGAATGAAGAAAGAAAATAAATATTTTTTTTCTAAATGGTTGATTGTATTGTTTTTTTTAGTACTTTTGCACGCTAAAATTAGCAGTAATAATAAGTTTAATTAAAGATAGGAGATTTTAATTATAGCAGCAACAAGAGAACAAAAGGAAGATGCTCACAGAATAAATGAAGCCATTAAGGCTCAGTTTGTTAGAGTAGTGGGTGAGGGTATAGAGTCAAGCATAGTTTCTATTCGCGAAGCCTTAAACATCGCTCAGAATATGGATTTGGATTTGGTGGAGATATCTCCCGATTCCGAACCTCCTGTATGCAAAGTGATGAATTATCAAAAGTATTTGTACGAATTAAAAAAGAAACAAAAAGAAATTAAAGCGAAAGCTGCCAAAGTGGTAGTAAAAGAAATCCATTTAGGACCCAATACCAATGAACATGATTTCGATTTCAAAGTAAAACATGCTATTGGTTTTTTGCAAGGCGGCAACAAAGTAAAAGTGGAAATTTTCTTCAAAGGTCGTACAATTATGTATAAAGATCAAGGAGAAGTTATGTTGGCAAACTTTTTAGAAGCATGTTCTTCTTGTGGCAAAGTAGACCAAGAACCGAAATTAGAAGGAAAAAGAATGATCATGATTCTTTCTCCAAAGAAATAATCTGTTTTTTAATCATAGTCATTAACATTTAAAATTTAGCAAGAATGCCAAGAATTAAAACAAAAGCAGCAGCAAAAAAAAGATTCGTATTTACCGGTACCGGTAAAATCAAAAGACATCACGCTTATCATAGTCACATTTTGACAAAAAAATCTACCAAACGTAAACGTAACCTTGGTTACGAAACCATAGTAGATAAAACAAATGTGAAAGCAGTAAAAATGATGCTTAATTGTTAGTTAAATAAAGTTATTAATTTTACCATCAGCAAAAAAGTTCGATTACTCGACGCTGACGTAAAGAAAAAAGAAAGGAAAATATTATGCCAAGATCAGTAAATCACGTTGCATCAAGAGCACGTAGGAAAAAAATCCTCAGTTTAACCAGAGGATACTTCGGAAGACGTAAAAATGTTTGGACCGTTGCCAAAAATACTTGGGAAAAAGGTCAACAATATGCTTACAGAGACAGAAAGCAGAAAAAACGTAACTTCAGGAGTTTGTGGATAACACGTATCAATGCAGGCGTTCGCCAATATGGAATGTCTTATTCTGTATTTATGGGACAATTGCACAAAAAAGGTATTGAGTTAAATCGTAAGGCTTTGGCCGATTTAGCTACCAACAATCCTGAGGCATTTAAAGCAATTGTTGATTTAGTAAAATAGTAAATCAATAATTTTTTAGTAGTTAACGATTAAAGAACAGATATAAAAAATGCAACTTCGGTTGCATTTTTTTTGTGCCTGAAATTGCAATAAAAATGCTATCTTTGCACATTCAACTTCTAATATTTCATGCAGCAGTTTCAGAATATTCTTTTTGATTTAGACGGTACCATTATCGATTCTCACGAAGGAATAACTCGTTCGGTGGAATATGCTCTCAA
>DBXJ01000031.1 GCA_002309475.1 Bacteroidales bacterium UBA1215 | reverse complement strand
TTGAGAAAATAATAGTCGTGGGTAACATCCAACCAACGTTCGTTTTCGTCAGTATAGACTAAATCTTTGACTTGTGAAAGGGTGTTGTAGCGGAAAAATTCCAATTTGTTTTGATGGCGGTTCATTTTTACCACTATCAAATCGGTGGCATTGGGCAACCAATAAATTCTCGGAAAATAGCAGTTGCTATTGTCACCCAAATCAAGAGTTTGCAAACGATTGTTCTTTACATTATATACTAATACGTTTACCAATGAATTGTCTTCTCCTGCTTTTGGATATTTGTAGCGATATTCGTATGGATAGAGTCCGCCGTAGTAGGTGAGGGTGAATTCTTTCACGCGACTTTCGTCAAAGCGAAGAAAAGCGATGTTTTCTCCATCGGGCGACCAATAAAAGCACTGGCTCATATCCAATTCTTCTTCATATACCCAGTCCGCCATGCCGTTGATAATATGTCTGTCTAATCCATCTTTGGTGATTTGTATTTCTGTTTGGCTGTTCAAGTCTTTCATAAACAAATTGTTGCCACGTACAAAGGCTACTTTGCTACCATCCGGCGAGAAGGTGGCAAAACTTTGTTTTCCCAAGGAGGAATCGGCTACAGCGACAACGGTTTTCTTTTCTAAGTCAACCACATAGTAGAAAGCTTTGGACGAACGTCTGTAGATGCTCTCCAATTGTGTGGCTACCAATATCTTTTTGACACTATTGTCGAAAGAATAGTCTTGAATGTCTTTTATTTGAAAAGGACTGTTCATGGCTTTTAAGTCTGCATTGTTGAGCAATGTGGCAGTTTTTTCACTATTGACGAATTTGAATTTTTCTATCGCTAAACGATTCATAGTGGTGTAGTAGTCACCATCCGGAGTTGTGTTGAAGCCGGGAATTCCCTGATGATAGAACTTGTAATTTTTCCAAATGTCTTCTACTGTGATAGTTTTTTGTCCGAAAAGTGTCGTGGAAAATACGACAACCATGCATGTGAATAGATAATATTTTATTTTCATTTTCTAACGATTTAATCTGCAAAGGTAATAAAAAAAAAGGACTTTATGTATATTTTTTTGCTAATTTTGCATCATGAAAATATATTTCGCACCATTTCACGGACTTGGATGCAGGCAGTTCCGGCTTGTATTTATGAAGCATTTCGGCGGTTTTGATGCTGTGTTTTTGCCGTTTATACCCGCTCAACAACTGCATCAATTAAAACAGACCGCCATGCGGGATATTTTTCCAAAAGAAAATACTTGTGAAATAATTCCGCAAATTATCGGCAATGAAATCAATTCAATTGTATATACCACTTGTTTTCTCTACGATTTGGGTTTTGAAAAAGTGAATTTGAATTTAGGTTGTCCCATGCCGAAAATCACCCGCAAAAGGCGTGCCTGCGGGCTAATGCCGTTCGAGGATGAAATAGAGCAAATTGTTGACCGAGTATGTGAAACCTCTCCGGTAAAATTTTCTTTAAAGATGCGTTTAGGCATGTTTTCTGCCGAAGAATCCATTGCTATTTTAAATCGGGTGAACAACTATCCTTTGGATGAGGTGATTATTCATGCCCGTTTGGGAGTACAACAATATGAAGGTAAAGTCGATAGACAAGCGTTTCAAACTTGCTATCAGGTTTGCCGCCTGCCACTATGCTACAATGGAGATGTTTTTACAAAAGAAGATTTTTGCTCTGTCATACAGCAATTCCCGAATCTTCGTGCTGTCATGTTGGGGCGGGGTATGTTGCAAAATCCTTTTTTATTGGAAGAAATTAAAGGAAATATGATTTCCGCCGAAGAAAAAAACAAGCGTTTTGCCACATTTTATCAAGATCTCATAAGTGCTTATCAGCAATATTTTCCTTGCCAAACAATTATTGTCAACAGATTGAAGGAACTATGGAAATATTTTTATCATTTTGTACCTCTCTCCGATGACGGTTTGCAGCAATTGTTACGGCAACAAGGTGATGAATTCTTATCTGCAACTTGTCAGTTGGCAGAGAAAAGTTTTATCTGAAAAATCTTACAACAATTTCATTTTAAACTCCCCAAAAATACTTTTCTATACAAATCCAATCCTGTAAAATATTGGAAAATAAATATTTAAAAATAACTCCTTCAGAAATTTCTAAAAAATATTTAGAATTATAGCTCTTAAACCATTTTTCTTTCCTAGATGATAAATAACAGGTTGTTAAACGAATAGTAAGAGTATCTGAATATAATCCGACATCAGAAATTACAATCATTTCTACTCTTTTTCTATCAAGTTTCGGAGGATGGCATATCCTCCATAAAAAATTTGATTGTGGTGAGGTTCTTTCTATAAATAGAGATTTTTTACCATAAGAAAAGAATGCTTTAGGAGGCATTTTGTCAGGAGTTTGTAGATTTGATAGAAAACTTATAATGTCAATAATACAATAACTTTTATTTATACCTAAATATATATTAGTATCATAAAGTTCACCTCTGCTATACATTTGTTGTCGATAATTACAATATGTAGAAGAATTAGAAAGTGTATCATAGTATTCAATAACAGATTTTTCTATCAAATCAATCAAATCATTGGTATTTTGTGCCGTAGCAATCGTTATAGATAATAGAAAAATGAGGATAATGCAAAATCTTTTCATAATTTTAGGTATTTACAATATATGCAATAATATAACGTGTGTTTTTCTTTTTTATTGCCTTGCTTTTTGTTGTATTTGTAGATACATAAAAAAATGTTATCTTTGTAATTTATTGCATAGGCGAAACGAAATACAATATGAAACCGTATAAAATACTGATATTTATAATTTTAGCTTTTGCTTCTTTAGGAACGTTAGGCTGGTTTTTCCCGCAAGACGGCATAAAAATCGGCGAAATAACATGGCATTTCCCGCATCCATATACTATTTTAGTGGGAGAAGAACATGAAAACGAGATGGATATAGAAGCTAATTTGCAGCAGTTGAAGTCGCAGACAGATGTTTCTCAACAACAATCTGTCATGGATAGTTTGATATTTTACAAAGATTATGTCAACAACAATGCTGCAAGATTGTATTTTCCCGACAACAATTTCCGTTTTTATGATCATTTGTTTGGTATTTTGGCGTCTTCGTCAAAAATGTCCAAGGTGGTGCATATAGTTCATTACGGTGATTCACAAATAGAAATGGATAGAATCTCCAGTACTTTTCGACATCGTCTGCAGCAAACATTCGGTGGTAGCGGTGCCGGTATGATACCCGCCATTCAAACCATACCCACTTTTACAATCAGTCAGTCGTATGGCGGTGCCTTGGAGAGATATGTTATTTATGGAGATGTATCGCAACCGCGTGCTACACATCGCCGTTATGGCATAATGGCTAATGTGGCAGAAGTAAATGGAAGTGCTTCTGTGTCAATGTCGTCTATTACCAGTTCCCGTACTTTTGCCAATACCAAGACTTTCAATCGGATAGTATTGTTGTTGGGTAACAATGCCGCCAATTTTTCTGCCACATGTGCCGGACAAACCCAACAAATTTCTGCTGCCAAAAGAGGAGTTACACGTATGGAATGGACTTTCCAACAGCCACTCTCCCGGGCAACTGTCAGCATGAACGGAACGGCGGAAATATATGGCATTTCTATGGAATCTACTTCCGGAGTGGCAGTTGACAACGTACCAATGAGAGGTTGTTCGGGCACCATTTTCACCCGCATAGATTCATCTAACTTGTCACAGTGTTATAGCGATATGAATGTCAGGTTGATTATCATGCAATATGGTGGAAATATGATGCCGCAAATCAATTCGCAAACTGCAATAGACAATTATATGAAATCAATAGCACGACAGATAAAATATGTAAAACATTGCAATCCCAATGCAGAAATTCTTTTCATCGGTCCGTCTGATATGTCAAAAAGAATCAATGGAAAAATGCAGACATATCCTTATTTGCCGGCACTCAACGAGGCATTGAAAAAGACCGTTTTGGACAATGGTGGTGCTTATTGGGATATGTTTCATGTAATGGGTGGTGAAAATTCCATGGTGGCATGGGTGAAGCACAATCCTGCCTGGGCAGGTGGAGATTATGTGCATTTCACCGAAGCAGGTGCTATAGAAATCGCCAACACTTTGTCGGATGCCTTTTTGGTACATTATCAATTTTATTTGTTAAGAAAACGTTGTCCGCAAGAGTTGTTGGATAGATTTATGAAAATGAAATAAAATGAATTTTAGAAGATTAACTTTGTTGGTATTTGTTCTGTCAGCCTTGATGACTATTCGTGCACAGGCTCCCTACAAACCCATTTCGACTACTCCTCATCAGGATGCAACAAAAGAATGTTTGTTGTTTCCTTCCGGTGATACATTGGCATTGGAACCTTTGTTTAATTTTCTGGATGAATATATGTTTGATGGTGCCAACAAAAAATTCACCATTTTGCACATGGGGGGCTCGCATATTCAGGCAGGTGTTTTTACCAATAGAATGCGGAATCATTTGCTGACGCTTTATCCGGCCATGGAATCCGACAGAGGTATATTGTTTCCTTTCAGTCTTGCCGGTACCAACAATCAAGTGAGTTTTAAAACCAGCTATACCGGCAAATGGAGTGCGATAAGAAATGTGGTGAAAGAGCCGAAATACAAAATGGGTTTGGCGGGTTTTTGTGCAGTGCCCTCGGATACACATTGCACCTTTACTATCACCGTTAACAAAAACGATAGCATAAAATTCGATTTCACCACCGTCACCCTTTTGGGCTATTCCGATTCGTCTTGGGTTTATCCGCAGTTATATTATAATGATTCCGTGTTGGTGCAGGGAAAATTCGATGAGCAACATTTAGCCTATATATTTGAATTAGATACTTTTGTCAATTCCTTTAAAATTATTTTTGCCATGGAAGATTCTCTTTGGCAGGATTTTTATTTGCGAGGTGTTTATTTGGAGAATCATCAGCCGGGGCTTTCCTATGTGGATATCGGCGTCAATGGAGCGGCAGTTCCTTCTTATCTTCGTTGTGAATGGATGGTGAAAGATTTGGAATTGCTCAAACCGGATATGTGTATTTTTTCTATCGGCATCAACGATGCCAGTGGAACCGATTTCGACACCACGGTTTTTATCAATAACTATAAAACATTGATAAATAGAATTCGTTCCGTATCACCTCATTGCATACTGCTATTCACCACCAACAACGATAGTTATAGAAAGTCAGGAAGAAAATACTACAACAATAAAAACGGCTATTTGGCAGAGCAGGCATTTATTTCATTAGCGAAATATTATCATACGGCTGTTTTTGACTGGTTTGATTATATGGGTGGTTTGACATCGATGGCAGACTGGGAAAAGGCGGGTTTGGCAAAGAAAGACAAAGTGCATTTCACCACCGCCGGCTACAATGTTTGGGGAGATGTGATGTTCAATGCGGTGTTGAAAGAATACGAAAAACATTTAAAACGTCAGTCAGGTGGAATGGAGTAATTTGTCGGCATTTTTTGAGCGAATCTTCGCTTTCAACGAGGCACAGCCTTTGTTGTTTACTCAATTCTATTTTTGGGCATTTTTTGCTATTGTGATGGCATTCTTTTCCATGTTTCACAATAAAATTTTGCTCCGCAATACCTTCTTGTTTTTTGTCAGTTTGTTTTTTTATTTCAAAACCAGCGGTTGGTTTTTGTTGATATTGATATTTTCCACTTGTACCGATTTCTTCTTTGGCAAGTGGATATATGCCTCCAAACAACAATGGAAAAAACGATTGTTTGTTCTTTGTTCGCTTTGCACCAATTTAGGCGTGCTGTTTTATTTCAAGTATGCTTATTTTTTCACTGATGTTTGGAATTCATTGTTCCACACTCATTTCGAAGTCGTCAATTACTTGGCATTGTGGACCAATCAATTAACGGGAACGCATTTTACCATCGATAAAATATTATTGCCGGTAGGAATTTCTTTCTATACTTTTCAAACCATCAGCTATTCC
This sequence comes from Bacteroidales bacterium UBA1215, assembly GCA_002309475.1. GTDB lineage: Bacteria > Bacteroidota > Bacteroidia > Bacteroidales > WCHB1-69 > UBA1205. Next base: position 3,035 of record DBXJ01000031.1, on the reverse strand, counting down.
ATGGATGTTTATCGTGGAAAGGTGGAACCGGTGAAAAATATTCTCAACTTCGGCTTTTATGTCAGCTTTTTTCCGCAATTGGTGGCAGGACCTATCGTTCGTGCCAACGAATTTGTGCCGCAATTGTATCAAAAATTCTTTTTAAGCCGCCGACAATTTGGCATTGCCGTATTTTGGATTCTCAATGGATTGGCAAAAAAAATGATTCTCAGCGATTATCTGGCTGTCAATTTTATCGACAGGGTATTTTCCAATCCGACCATGTTTACAGGTTTTGAAAATTTGATGGCATTGTTTACCTATTCATTGCAGGTTTATGCAGATTTTTCCGGCTATACCGATATTGCCATCGGAATTGCCATGTTGATGGGATTCCATCTGCCGAAAAACTTCAATTCACCCTATAAAGCCAACAATCCCAGCAATTTCTGGAAACGTTGGCACATGTCTTTATCCAAATGGTTGCAATCTTATCTGTATATTCCTTTAGGAGGAAATAGAAATGCCACATGCGGCACGTTTCTCATTTTTGCCATCATTATGCTGATAGCCATATTTTTAGTCAATAATGTCTGGGTAACATTGGTGGTGCTGTCCATTGCACTTGTTTTGTTGATTGTTTGGATAGGTTTCCCTCAGGCAAGAAAATATATCTTCACCAATATCAATATGATGGATACTATGTTGTTGGGCGGATTGTGGCATGGAGCAAGTTGGAATTTTATGATTTGGGGCGGATTGAACGGCATGGGTATTCTTTCTTTTAAAATCTGGCGTCATTGCAACGAATATGTTAAAACCATGGCGTCTGCGGGAATATTTTTGATATTTTTCCTCTTGCAGCAATTCCTTCCGCGACCCTTTTTTGTGATAGCAAGCATTTGGTCGGGAATTTTCTTTTTGGGTTGCCTTGTCCCCATGTTGTATCATGCATTTGTCTCCAAAAAACCGCTGCAATGGCTTGACAACGCATGGTCGGTGTTGATGACCTTTGTTTTCATTACTTTTACTCGTTTGTTTTTCCGTTCCGGTTCTAATTTAGACCCCAAAACCGCCAATGAGGAGGCTTGGGCAACGGCACAAAATATGGTGGCACAAATAGGAGGGCACTGGGATTTCAGCCTCTTAGGACAAATTGTTTCCGCCAACTACAAGGTGTTTGTTTTGTTTGCTATAGGCATGCTTATCCATTGGTTGCCGGATAAATGGAAACGTTGGTATAGATACAATTTTGCCGTTTTGCCATTGCCGGTCATGTTGCTGGCGGTAGTGGTGGCAGTTTTTGTCATTTATCAATTTGTAGTAGCCGATTTCCAACCTTTTATTTATTTCCAATTTTAGTATGACAAAAAATATTATCTTTGCAAATCGAATTTTTATAAAGGTGAAAAGAGGAATTTTTTTATTGTTGGCTTGCTTTTTGATAAATTATTTGCCGGCACAGGATGTTTATCAAAAATTCTATTATCAAGACGGAACTTTGTCGTCGGAAGGATATATGAACAACGGCAAACCCAATGGATATTGGAAATCGTACTATCCTAACGGCGTGCTTCGCTCCGAAGGCAACAGAAAAGATTTTCTGTTGGATAGTTTGTGGAAATTTTACAATACCGAAGGGGCCTTGGCCTCAGAAATCACCTACAAAGAAGGTCTTAAACATGGTATCAACCGCGTTTATGAAGCCGGTTATATTCAAGAATATCATTACTATTTGGATACCATTGTAGGACAATCACGACAATACGATTATTTCGGGCATCTTGTCGGCATTATTCCCTACGAAAACGGTCGTGCACAGGGCTGGGGCAGGTTTTACGACACTTTGGGACGCTTGGTACGCATTTTCCAATACGAAAAAGGAAATATCATTCGAAGAGAAAATGTCAATAGAATTGATGCCAACGGCATGAGGCAAGGCACATGGAAAACCTTTAACGACAGCGGCTATTTGGTGCTGGAGGGCTATTATCAGAACAATAAGAAAAACGGTTACTTCAAATACTACGATTCGATTGGCCGGTTTCAATATATTGAAAAATACGAAAACGATATTTTGATAGAAGATGCCGTTGAGACTAAAAAGTTGGATAGAAAGGTGGATTATCATGCCAACGGAAAGATAAAAACAGTGGCACATTATTTCAAAGGTGTTCCCGAAGGTATCCGCAGAGAATATGACGAAAACGGCAATGTGGTGAAAAGCTATGTATTTCACAACGGCTCTAAGATGAGTGAAGGAATTGTTGACGACAACGGCAAAAAGCAAGGCCTTTGGAAAGAATTTTACGAATCGGGATTGTTGCGTGCCAAAGGGCATTATCAGAATAGTCTGCCGGTAGGAGCGTGGAACTATTATTATGAAGACGGCTCTGTGGAAATTACCGGAGCCTATAGCAAAAAAGGCAAAAAAGACGGACCATGGTGGTGGTATTATGCCAATGGGGAAGTGCTTTCCTTTGAAGAATACGACCAAGGCGACCTCAACGGCGACTTTTATTCCCTTTCTATTACCGGCGATACTTTGGTAAGAGGCAGGTTTGAAAGCGGCTATGAAATAGGGAAGTGGTACTGGATGAACGACAGCACCAGAATAGAAGGAAAATACGAAGACGGCAAACGCACCGGCACATGGAAAACTTTTTATCCTAACGGAAAACTGAAAATAGAAGAACACTATGCCGATGACATGCTGAACGGAAAAGTTGTCTATTATTGGGAAAATGGTTCCAGAATGGCGGAATACATTTATATTAATGATTTGTTGGACGGCAATGCCTATCGTTATGACGAAAACGGCACTCCCACTTCCATTACTACCTACAAAATGGGCGTAGAGGTGAAATATAATGGTGTAAAAGTAGAGCCCACCATCGATATCACTTTTGAATAGAAGCAGTTTTTTGTTAATTTATATAATTGATTATAAATATATTGCATATAATTTTCAAACAAAAATATTTTTTTGGCAAAAGATAAAGAAAAAAATTGTACTTTTGCATTTCCAAATATCGCGGAAATAGCTCAGTTGGTAG
>DBXJ01000026.1 GCA_002309475.1 Bacteroidales bacterium UBA1215 | reverse complement strand
GTAGCTTCCAAGATAGGCAGGTTGGCTTCGGTCGGAACATAGATAACAGAATTGCTTTCGTCATAAAGAGCTTGTATCCAAAGATAGGTGAGGTAGTCTTTGTTGTCTTTAAGACTGCCGCCGATAATTCTGTTGGCTTCTGCCACGCCTTCTGCACGAATAATTTCTGCTTCAGCACGGAAGGAGGCACTCTCTTTTTCGGCACGAGCTTCTTCCACTTTTATTTTTCTGTTTTGTTCGGCACGTGAAAATTCAGCACGACCTGTCATTTCTTGCTGCCAAACGTTGTAGAGTGGCAAACCGAACATTAAACCGGCAACTACCAATACGGCAATGATTGCTAAAATAGCAATGTATTTAACATTCTTGTTCATTTCTTCGTTAATAATTGTATATTTCATATTTTTATTCTTCTGTCATAAACATAGGATCCCAAGGTGGCAACATAATCGGTTTTTGTTTTAACAAATTTTGTATGTCGGCAGGAATATATTTTTTGTCGGCTACTAAGCGGAACATATATTCGTCAAACCACTCGTCAGTCATTATCAAGTGCCCTTTGTAGCCGAAGGATGGTCCCCAACTATTTTCCACTTTCCATTTTTTAGGTTGTCCGTTTTCGTCCAAGTCAACAGCACACAAAGTCATAGCGTGGGATGAACCGCTGGCAAATGTTTCTATTCTTTGTTTTTTGTTCATAGAAAATTCGGTGCCGAACAAAGATTCGTAATCGAAGTTGTGGATATCCAGCAGACCTGTTTCACGGTTGAGGAATTTGCCGACATCACAAGAAAAATACATCATCATACTATCTTTGATAGAAGCGATGGCAATTTTTTTAATGTCATCCATAGATAAATTAATGTAACGCCAATTCTCGCCGTCATAAACATGTCTGTCGTATTCAATTTCGTACACTTTGTTGTATTCACGGGTGGGGTCGTTCATAATCATTACATAATTGCTCATATCTATATTGACAAATTCTTTATAGAAAGAAAGAGGTGTATATTCTTTGCTGGAGATAGGTTTGCCGCTGGCATCTTTTTCTGTATAGGTGAAAGTAGTAGGAGGCGTGCCGAGATTCATGGCTAAAATGCGGTAGATAACTTTCAGCATTTCTTTTTTCTTGGCTATCAATTCAGCGGGTTTGGCACCTTTGGCAGCCATTTCTCTTAGTTGCAGTCCGTCTTCTCTCAATTTTAGAGCAAGAATGTTGGACATACGGCTGGTATTGTTGCTGCTGTTGGTTTCCGGCATTACATCGCTGGGTACAACACCATATTTGCTTACAATATTGACAACTCCGGTGAATTGTCCGCCATCACCGATAGGATTTTTAAACAACCATTCAACGGTTTTGTCGGTCATGTCTTTGGTTCTTGTGTCAATAATGGCTTGCAAGAAAAGGTTAGATTTTTCCAACTGGTCGTAGAAAAAACAATAGTTTTGCGAGAAAGTGAATTCATTTAAATGACGTTCGGCAATAACTTTTGCCCGCATAACATTCAATCCGGTAAACAGCCAGCATCTGCCGGAAGATTTTTGGTCGGTGATACCTTTTGATATTACTTGGTTGGAAAAATAAGTATCGTTGGCAGCGGGATTGTTTTTGTTGAGTGCCAACTTGTTGATATCGTTGCCGATAATGGCGGTCTGCAAGGCTTTGTTGCTACCGGAACCGTCAAAAGAGGCACGCAAATCGTTCAATGTTTTCTCGTCAATGCCGCCTTGTTGGGCAAACAAAGGAACACTTACTAATAGTGTTACTACTAATACTAATTTTGATTTAATATTCATGTTTATATTTTATTTTAATGATTTACATATATTCCATCATGGCTTCTACTAAATTATAGGCATCTTCGTGAATGTCAACTAAATTGGCATCCAACATATAGCAAGGAGTGCTGAATATTTTGTTTTTCTTGTCAGTTACTACATCTCCGTTGGAAGTATTGACATTGGTGGCACCCATTTGTTCTATATCTCGGGCGGTTTTTGCATCTTGACCAATGGTAACAGTGATGTTGCCGAGAATTTTTGCCATCAATACAGGCGAAATACACAGGGCACCGATGGGTTTTCCGGCTTGGTGAACCGATTGAATGATGTGGGCAATTTGTTCATCGACTTCACAATCCATTCCTTTGAAAGCATAGTTGAAGAAATTTTTGGCAACGCCAAATCCACCCGGAAATATTACTGCATCAAACTGGTTGACATCAAAATTTTCCAAAGGAAGAATGTTGCCACGGGCAATGCGGGCTGCTTCCACCAGCATATTTCTTTGTTCGTGCATTTCTGTCCCGTCAAGGTGATTGAGCACATGATATTGATTTCTATTGGGAGCAAACATTTGATAGGTGGCTCCATGTTCTTCTACGGCAAGCATCGTCATGGTGGTTTCGTGAATTTCAGAACCATCTCTATGACCACAGCCTCCGATAATGATAGCAATTTTTTTCTTCATAGTTGGTGATATATTTAAAATGCAAAAATACAATTTTTTATTTTATTCTTCTACAAATGGAGAATCATCCCACAAAAAGTTGTTGTATGGATAGATTTTTACATGCAAACGTTTTACCTCGTTGTAGACTAATTGTTTGAATTGGTCTATGTTGGTTTTGTTTTTGGCTGACACAAACAAAGTAGGATATTTACTTTTACTCATCCATGTGTTTTGCAATTCTTCTAGTGAAATATTTTCTTTGGTGGGTTGGGAGAGATCAAAAGGATCTTTTTCAATCCATTTGTAGTTGTCAATTTTGTTAAAAACCAAAATAGTGGGTTTGTTTTCAGCACCTATTTCACACAATGTTTGCTCCACAACTGCAATTTGTGATTCAAAATCAGGATGGGAAATATCCACAACATGCAGCAGCAAGTCGGTTTCTCTAATTTCGTCTAAAGTAGATTTAAACGATTCTATCAATCCGTGTGGCAATTTGCGGATAAAACCTACAGTGTCGGATAGCAGAAACGGCAAATTGCCAAATACAACTTTTCTAACCGTAGTATCCAAGGTGGCAAACAATTTGTTTTCTGCAAAAACATCCGATTTGCTAATCAGATTCATCAAAGTGGATTTTCCAACATTGGTGTAGCCCACCAGAGCCACACGAACAAATTGTCCGCGATTGCCACGTTGGGTGGCTTTTTGTCTGTCTATCACCTTAAGGCGTTCTTTCAAGAGAGACATTCTTTGCCGGACAATACGACGGTCGGTTTCTATTTCCTTTTCACCGGGACCTCTCATTCCGATGCCGCCTCGTTGTTTTTCAAGGTGTGTCCACATTCTTGTTAAACGAGGTAGAAGATATTCATATTGAGCCAATTCTACTTGAATTTTTGCATGTGCAGTTTGTGCTCTTGAACTAAAAATATCTAATATCAAACGAGTTCTGTCTATCACTTTGCAAGCCGATAAGGAATTTTCAATGTTTCTGGTTTGTGCCGGTGAAAGTTCATCGTCAAAGATAATAGTATGAATATTGTTATCCTCGGCATATTGGGCAATTTCCTGCAGTTTGCCTGAACCGATATAAGTTTTTGGGTCGGGATAGGGTAAAGATTGAATAAAACGTTTTACTTCTTGTCCTCCGGCAGTTTCTGCCAAAAATGACAACTCGTCCAAATACTCATTGGTCCGCTCAAAATCTTGATTTTGGCGAACTAAACCTATCAAAATTACATGTTCTAAATTATCCATCTTATATCTTGCAAAGATACAATTTTTTGTTGAGAGTGGGAATTAACTATAATTATTTGACAATAAATTTATTAAATAAATTTTACAATAAAAAAATAGATTTTGCGTTATCATAAATTATTTTTTTTGCTATGATAAAGAAGAATAAAAGTCAACTCCAAGTGAGTTCCTATTTGATAGATTTCAATCAACATTTGAGTCCCCATAATCTATTTTCATTGATGCAAGATTGTGCTTGGAAGCATATTACTATCAATCAATGTGGATGGGATCATTTATATAAGCAAGGTCGAGTTTGGGTGTTGTCAAGAATGCTTGTTACGATGGAAAGACCTATTTTGTGGCAAGAAGAGATCACTGTAGAAACTTGGATGAAAAGTTGCGATTTAATCACTTCTTATCGTGATTTTACCATTAGCGACAGCCGGCATCAAATAGTGGCAAGAGCTACTTCCATGTGGCATCAATTGGATGTTGAAACGCGTAAAATTATGTCTTTGAATGATTTTGTTTTTCCTAATTTGAATCAAGACGGCATAGAAGAAAAACCACAAAAACTACATTGCCCGACAGACGAGCCGTTGATAGATGCCAGTAGGGAAATCAATGCTTCCAATATAGATATGAATGGTCATGCCAACAATACCAATTATATTCGTTGGGCTTTGGATGCTTTTCCGATAGATTTTTTAAAGCAGAAATTTGTAAAACAAATTGCTATTAATTTCTTGGTAGAAGGCAGATTGGGCAATCATTTTCATGTGGAGACACGGCAAGAAAGCGATGATACTTTCTTTCAGCAAATTATCCGTAACGAAGACCATGTATCTTTGGCAAATATAAAAAGTTGTTGGGAAAATATAAAAATGTAAACTATTTTTAGTACATTTGCTTTTTGTAAAAAATGGATATTAATTGATTTGTATAATGATGGATAGTTTTGAAAATAAGGAAGATAAAGAGCAAGTAGAAAGGAAAGAACTTTTTTCTAAAAGAGTCCGTTGTGGCAGAAGAACTTATTTTTTTGATGTAAAAAGTTCCAAAAACAATGAGCCATATTTGGCCATTACAGAAAGTAAGCGTTGTCTCAATGAAAATAATGGCGACTATTTCTTCGAAAAAAACAAAATTTTTATCAGTAAGTACGATATCATGCTATTTCATGATGAATTAGGTAAAATTATCGACCAAATGAAGGTTGATAAACTCATCAGTGAAGAAGAACAAAGAGAATCCTCTTCTGATTTATAATATTCATAATGAGCAAGATATTACAAATTGTCAGGCGAGAATATTTGCAAGCCGTCAAAAAAAAGTCGTTCATAGTGATGACTATTTTGGGACCTATTTTGCTTGCTGCCTTGATGATAGCACCGACATTGCTCATGGAATATGGTAATGAAACGGTCAATATTGCCGTTTGCGACCAATCGGGAATTTTCAGACACCTCAATGCTGACAATGACAAAGACATTAATTTCAATTATGTAGAAGGAAACTTAGAAGAGTTGAAACAAGGTTTGTCTGCTCAACAATACGATGCTTTGCTGTATATTCCGGACGATCCAATTTCTATCGGAGGCATGGTTTATGCCAATTCAACACTCAATACAGGTGTGATGTCCAGCATTTTGGCAGCCATGAAACGTGATTATACCAATGCTATTTTATTGTCAGAATTCAATATCGCCAAGGATTCTTTAGATACTTATGTTAAAAGGCAAACCGACAATATTGCCTTGGGATATATTCATATTGATAAAAATGGTGTGGAGGAAACCAAAGCCTCTGAATCCCGTGAAATACAATTGGTGATAGGACTTTTGGTGGGATTGGTGATATACATGTTTATTTTTATGTATTGTACCATGGTACAAAGAAGTGTTTTGGAAGAAAAAACCAATCGTATTGTGGAGGTAATCATTTCTTCGGTAAAGCCGGTGCAATTGATGATAGGAAAAATTGTCGGTGTGGCATTGATCGGTTTGACGCAAATATTGATTTGGATAGTCTTTACAGGCGTGATTATGGGAGTAGTTTCGTTGGCAGTTCCGGATTTGTTTGGCACACAACAAAGTACTGAATTGATGCAACAAATATCAGCAGGAGAAGAAACCGTAGCAGTAGCTATGCCAACTGAAGGCAATCATTTTTTAGATGCTGTTCGTGAAATTAATTTTACGCAATTGATACTACTATTTATCTTTTTCTTTTTAGCAGGTTATTTTTTGTATGCATCGTTGTTTGCCGCTATAGGAGCAGCTGTCGACAACGACACCGATTCGCAGCAGTTTGTACTTCCGCTAACTGTTCCGCTGATATTAGCTATTGTCATGTCCACCTATGTAGCTGACAATCCCGGCGGAAAAGTGGCATTTTGGATGTCGATGATACCTTTTACTTCACCGGTAACGATGATGATGCGAATTCCTGCCGGAGCAGAAGCAGTACAAGGTTGGGAAATATTGTTATCGTGTAGTATTTTGATACTTACTTGTGCGTTTGCTGTATGGGTGGCAGCAAAAATTTATAAAACCGGCATACTTATGTATGGCAAAAAAACTACCTATAAAGAGTTGTGGCGTTGGATAAAATATAAAAATTAAATAATAATCAAATAAATTTAAGCTTATGGCAGAAAAACTTACTTTAAGAGACAATGCGGCAATTAGATGGATTGCCTTGTTGCTATTGGCATTAGCCATGTTTTGTTCATATATTTTTATGGACATTCTTTCACCTATTAAGGATTTGATGTTGTCCACCAGAGGGTGGGATTCTACCGCATTTGGTACCATGCAAGGAGCAGAAACATTTTTGAATGTATTTGTTTTCTTCCTCATTTTTGCCGGTATCATTTTGGATAAAATGGGTGTGCGTTTCACAGCCCTTTTGTCTGGTGCCGTTATGTTGATAGGTGGATTGATAAAATATTATGCTGTTACAGAAGCATTTATAGGCAGTGGTGTTGAAACATGGTTCACCAACCATTTGAATTACATCCCCGGTTTTCAAGAATTGGGAGTGGCACCTTTCTACGAAGGCATGCCTGCTTCCGCCAAAGTAGCCGCTGTCGGCTTTATGATATTCGGTTGCGGTGTGGAAATGGCAGGTATCACCGTTTCTCGTGGTATAGTAAAATGGTTCAAAGGTCGTGAAACAGCTTTGGCAATGGGTTCTGAAATGGCCCTTGCTCGTTTGGGAGTAGCCACCTGTATGATATTCTCACCATTCTTCGCTAAATTGGGAGAACATGTAGATGTTTCCCGTTCTGTGGCTTTCGGTGTAGTATTACTCTGCATCGCCTTGATGATGTTCATTGTATATTTCTTTATGGACAAAAAATTGGATGCTCAAACCGGTGAAGCCGAAGAAAAAGACGATCCTTTCAAAGTTTCCGATATCGGCAAAATTTTGTCTTCTTTCGGTTTTTGGTTGGTGGCTTTGCTTTGCGTATTGTACTATTCAGCTATTTTCCCGTTCCAAAAATATGCAGTGAACATGTTGCAATGCAATTTGACATTGGTTCCGGGAGAAGGTTTCTGGTCAAGCAATAGTGTAACCATTATCCAATACCTTATCATGTTGGCAGTGGCTGTTTGTTCTTTCACCAGCAATTTCTCCAAAAATAAAACCAATAAGATTATATTAATGTCTCTTGCAGTAGTGGCATTGGTAGTATATTGCTACATGGGTTATATGCGTGGAACCGCAGAAACCATTTTCGCAGTATTCCCGTTATTGGCTGTGGCTATTACTCCTATATTGGGTAACTATGTAGATCACAAAGGAAAAGCTGCTTCTATGTTGATGATCGGTTCTTTATTGCTGATTATCTGCCACTTGTCTTTTGCATTCATATTGCCTCAATTCAAAGGCAGCCAAATAGGCGGAGTTGTAGTGGCTTACATCTTAATTTTGGTGCTTGGAGCTTCCTTCTCTTTGGTACCTGCAGCATTGTGGCCGAGCGTTCCGAAATTGGTGGATGAAAAAATCATCGGTTCGGCATACGCCCTCATTTTCTGGATTCAAAACATAGGTTTATGGTTATTCCCATTACTAATAGGAAAAGTTTTGGACAATACCAACCAAGATGTTATCGCACAAATGAATTCCGGCATAATAGATGCAGAAACAGCTGCCGTTTCATATAATTACACATGGCCTTTGGTTATGTTAGCATGTCTCGGCATTGCTGCATTGATATTGGGAATTGTTCTCAAAGCAGTGGACAAAAAGAAAGGATTAGGTTTGGAAATGCCTAATATCAAACCGGAAGAAAAATAAAATGATATAGATAGGAAATAGAAAAAGTTGTCCGTAAGGACGACTTTTTCTTATTTTTAGAGGAAAATATGAGGAAAGTTTTGTTATTGTCGGTTTTGTTGTGGGTGGTGGCAGTCGGCTATTCACAAGAGGACAATCCATACAAAATTGATAAGTTACGTTTGGAAGCACGAATCGATTATGAAGGATTGATAAAAGATGATACGAGTGCCAATTCAGGCGGATTCGCCGGCAAATTTATCAATTTTGCCATAGACGGTCATCTTACACACAGATTTTCTTATCATTACAGGCAGCGTTTGAATATTGCAGACGTTACTTTTTCCTCGTTTTTCCGTGGCTGCGATTGGCTGTATTTAGATTATCATTTAGGCAAACATTTTACATTCTCAGCAGGCAAACAAGTGGTGTATATCGGTGGCTTTGAATACGATTATGCTCCGATAGATGTATTTTATTGGTCAAGGTTTTGGAACAATGTAGTTTGCTACGAAATGGGTGCTTCGGTGGCATTCCACGATACAGCCCACAAACATACTTTGATATTTCAAGTCTGCAATTCTCCCTTTGTAAGCAAGCCTTTTGAAAATATTTATGCATACAATCTAATTTGGTATGGCAATATGGGTGTTTTCAGCACCATTTATTCGCTCAATTTGATAGAATATACTAAAAACCACTATATCACTTATATTTCATTAGGAAATAAATTTACTTTCAACAATTTGTCCTTTTATATTGACTTCCAAAACAGGGCTTCTTTTGCACAAAAGAATTTTTTGTTCAAGGATATTACACTCATAGGACAAGTTGACTATCGATTCAATCATCATTGGAATTTATTTATAAAAGGTGGCTATGATGTCAATCATGCACAGGATGCTGCCACCGGTTATCAAATGGCATACGACCAATTGGTATTGCCGGGTGAAGAATATTATTATTGTGGAATAGGTGGATTTTATTATCCTTTGAATAATGACATGATCAGGCTTCATGCTTTTTTTGCCGTTAATCATTTAGATTATACCACCTACCAGTTAAATGCAGGTGTTACATGGAAAATGGACTTTCTGCAAGCATTCAAGTATTTGAAAGAACAAAGAATAAATAAAGATAGACGTCCTCGTAAAGGGCATAAAATATTAGAAACAAATAAAGATGAAAATTAAAGATTGGAAATTTTTAACAAAAAGACGCTTAGAAGCACTTATCTTTTTGTTGGTTTTTTTCGGAATTTTTGGAGCATTGGCTCATATAATGGGCATGTCGAATATGCTCAACACCATCATGCAGACATCGTATAGTTTGCTTTTGCAGACGGTGTTCTATATTATGGGAATTACCGTTTTGACAGGTGCTTTGGGCAGTTTGTTGATAGAATTCGGTGTTATCAGGTTGTTGGAATATATACTTCGACCTTTGATGAAGCCCTTGTTTAATTTGCCCGGAGTGGCAGCTTTGGGAGGTGTATTGACATTCTTGTCAGACAATCCGGCTATTATCGCTTTGTCAAAAGATTATAATTTCAACAAATATTTCAAAAAATATCAATTAATATCACTTACCAATTTTGGCACTTCCTTCGGAATGGGCTTGGTGGTGGCAGCCTTTATGATGGGTAAAGGCTATGTAAAAGGAGCTTTTATAGGATTGATAGGAGCTTTTATCGGTAGTATTGTTACCACTCGTTTGATGCAATATTTCACTTTGAGGAAATATCCAGAATTTAAGAATGAAGAAGCCTCTGGTGGCGACGAGCAGTCTATTTCTTTCAAATCGGAAGGAGGTGTTTTTCTTCGTGCTTTGAATGCTGTTTTGGATGGTGGAAAATCGGGTGTGGATATCGGTTTGGCGATTATTCCGGGCGTGTTGATTATATCCACTTTTGTGATGATGCTGACATTCGGGGCCTCGCCTGATGGTTATACCGGTGCGGCATACGAGGGGGTGCCCTTATTGCCGTTTTTGGCAGAAAAAATAGACTTTGTTTTTCGCTGGCTCTTTGGATTTACACATCCTGAATTGGTGGCATTTCCTATTACCAGTTTAGGTGCTGTGGGTGCTGCATTGGGTTTGGTGCCGAAATTTCAAGAGGCAGGTTTGTTGGATGGTAATGCAATAGCTGTGTTTACGGCAATGGGTATGTGCTGGTCGGGATTTTTGAGTACGCATACTGCCATGTTGGATTCTTTAGGATATAGAGAGTTAACATCCAAAGCCATTCTTTCGCATACTATCGGCGGTATAGTGGCAGGAATTGCCGCTCACTGGGCTTATGTAGCCATTGCCTTGATAGTATAGTAATATAATAGTAATAAGGCTATTATATTACTTTATCTCATTTCGTTTTTGTCAATCAGATTGTGTAGGACGGCATATACCGTCAAACCGGCAGTGGATTTAATGTCGGTTTTGGCACTGATATTTCGTTTGTGAGTAACAACGGTATAGATAGAAAGATGCAGTTTGTCTGCAATTTCCTTGTTGGACAAACCTTTAGCAATTAAAGACAAAACTTCTTGTTCTTTTGGTGTTAGTGCTGTGCTTTCTTCGTAAAATTGTTGTCCTTTTTTGTTTGCCATCACCGCTGTGAGTTTGTTCTCAATGGCAATGCGGTTGTCGGTGATGTCAATAAAAGTGTCAAATTGATTGTATATCTGTTGCGGAAAATGATGATAGGTCAAAGCTGCCAAATAGATGCCTTTGCATTCTTGAAAGTAGCCACGAATGCTGTAACGGTTAGAAAAGCCGAACAAGTCAGGATTGACCAACAAGATGTCAATTTTATATTTATTGACAATTTCTACAGCATTGCGGAGAGAATGTATATGTCCGATAATTTCAAATGTAGAATTATTGTCAAAGAGGTCACAAAGTCCCTTTACAACAATCTCGGATGGCTCAATAATAAATAATCTACCTTTTCTCATAACCCATCATATTTAATTGTTCTATGTAAGGAACGATGATTTTATTTTCAAGGGTAGCATGTTGGGATGTGTCGGCAATAATGTTGGCCAAATCTTCCAAAATGCAAATTTGTTCGTTTTCACCTTGATGTTGAGGGAGGTATTTGGTGATAATATTCACTAAATCGGCCATTTTTTCCTTAATGCTGTTGTGGTTTTGGTCAAAAATATCTAAGCATAATGCTTGTTTGCTGACATCACCTCCATCAAGAAGGACAGGAAAAATATTCTTTTCTTCAAAATCAAAGTGTTTTTGCAATTCATCTTCGTAGTTTTCAAAGAATTGCATTACTGCCTTTTGCAGTGACGGCTCGTATTGAGCACATATATTTTTCAAGTGTTGTTTGATGTGTGGAATTTTATCGGTCAGGTAGTCACGATGCGATTCTAACAAGAAATCGATAGTTTCTTTCAAATTCACTTGATTAATTTCCTCCTCGGTGGGCATATAATGCGGAAAAGTGTAGATATTGCATACCATGACTACAAAATCGGTGGAAATATGATGTGCTTGACAATATTGCTCCACATCTTGCTCGCCAAACCCCAAACAAATAGGGAAGCGTGGAAATATGCTCACCAATTGAAGGTTAGTGTTTAATATGTCTGATAATTTTGTTTTTCTTGTAAAAAAAGCCATATACGATTTTTTAATATTTACAAAAGTAGCATTTTTTATTGAGATAGACCATATATGTGCTAATATTTATTGATGATCTTCTTCAGTGAAGTCTTCGTCCAAAGTTTCTTGATCGTCTAATTGCAGAATTTGAGCAGAAGTGAGTTGGTCCATAGATTTAATATCTTTGAGTTTTTTCTGAATTGCTCGTGTTCTTGTTCCAACAAGATTGTCTAAATTGGTTTCTATTGTTCGTAAATTCTTTTGTACAGTATTAAATGCATTGGCAAATTTGTCAAATTCGGTTTTGACGGCACTTAATATATTCCATACTTCATTGCTTTTTTTCTGAATTTGAAGTGTTTGGAAGCCCATTTGCAAAGAATAGAGCATGGCTGCCATTGTGGAAGGACCTGCAACTGTTACATGAAATTCTTGTTGAATTTTAGAGAAAACTTCCCGACGAACCACTTCTGCATAAAGACTTTCAGACGGCAAAAACATAATGGCAAAATTAGTGGTATAGGGCGGGTAAATATATTTTTCGCTAATTGATTTGGCTTGGTCAACAATGCTTTTTTCAAGAGCTTTTCCCATCTTTTCAATGTCTTCCTTGTTGCCGGTATCGTATGCTTGTTGTAAGTGTACAAAAGTGTCGCCGGAAAATTTTGAGTCAATAGGCAGGTAGAGTGCCGTTTCATTGCTGCCTGGCATTTTTACAGCAAAATCGACCACTTTTTTGGTGTCCGGAGCCACTTCAAATTGTTTTTCGTATTGGTCGGGAGTTAAAATGTCGCTTAAAATATTGTCAAGGGCTATTTCTCCAAAATTGCCGCGTTGTTTGACACTGGATAGCATTTGTTTGAGGTCGCCGACATTGGTGGCAAGGTTGGTCATTTCACCCAATCCCTTGTAAACTTGTTCCAATCGGTCGCTTACCAATGCAAATGATTCTTTCATTCTGGTTTCTAATGTAGTTTGCAATTTTTCATCCACTGTTTTTTGTATGTCATTGAGTTTTTTCTCGTTCGATTCACGAATTTCTTTCATCTTTTCGTCAACAGTAGCTCTCATTTTGTCCATTTGCGTGGCATTTGAAGATTGCAGATTGAACAAGTTTTTTTGCAAAGTGTCAATTTGTTCGTTCAGAGATTTGTTTAAAGCATTAAAACTGTCTTTTTGACTATTAATGGCTTGTTCTTGGCTTCTATTGATAGTTTCGCCAAATAGACTCATGTCTGAGCGCATATTGTTGTTAATTTCTTGCCGTAAATTACTCAAAGTATTGTCCATTTCATTTTTCAAATTTCCAATGGATTGCTTATCTTCATGTTTGGAATGTTGCGATTGGAAGTAAAATACAATTTGCAATACGATTATGATTGCCATGCCAATAATAACAATGATAGTCAGTGTGTCCATAAAATAAAATAATCAAGTATAAACCAAACGATGATTGTCTTGTTTTATTGCAATAAATAAAATAAATCTGTCAGGCTTTCCTTTTTGCTTACCTTACAGCACCTTTTTCAGTTTTTCGGATTTCGAAAGGTCGGTGGGGTTGGTGCCCGGCACGCCTTCGGGAACGGGGATGCCGAGTTCTTTGAAATGCTTCTCCCAATATTCCGGCAGGTTGCCGTCGGCATCGCGCCAGTTCATCGGCTTTGACTCAAAAATACCGCCAAAAACCGCTTGAATGAATTCCGAGCAGTAATAGGCATCGTTGTCCGGCAGAAAAGCATTGTCGTAGGGCTTCCCGATGAGGCTTTTGGCACGGGCGATAACCGCCGCAGTGTCAAAAGGCTCGGCAAGGCGATAGACATTATTACAATTTCCGTTGTTATCATGCAACCAATCGGTATATTTTAGACGTTGTACCCCGTTTTTAGGCGAAGCCTCAATCACCCATATTTTTTCGTTACTATCCACCTCTATCAAAGCTACACGCGTGTAGTTGCCGGTACTTTCGCAGATGGCATTTTCTATATCATCCTCACAACCTTGCAAAAAAAGAAGGTCACCGTTTTTTAATTTGTCAATAAAGAAAAATGTCTTATCGTTCAAGTAAAAAAACGATTCCACATGTCCTGCAGTATCAAGGGTGTAATATTTGTCTTTACGACTATGAAAAATGACTCGGTCACCAAGATTGGGGTGTTTTTGGACACCTAAAAAACATTCTGTTGTAGCCACACGATACCACCCGATTGTATCTAGCATATAAATATTATAACTATCGCGACCCCATCCCCACTTGCGACCATCGTGATAAAAGGTAATAAGAGGATCGTATATAGACCGCTCCATCGTATATAGACCGAAAGTATCTACTTGTCCTTCAGGACTGACACGTAGCAACCAGTTATTTGAATAACAATATGCATTGCCGTCAAAAATGCCGATCAAACCAGTGGCTTGAAGATCATACCGCTGCATATGATCCCAGTCTGTAAGACGAATCAGTCTATTACTGTCACTTATAGCCCAAAGGGTTCCGGTAAGAGAATCCACTGCATAGTTGTTGAGGATGACAGGCGGCTCCTGCCAACGAATCTTTCCTTCTAATGAGGTAAAAAATGTTCTTAAACTCTCTCTTACAATCAAGCAATTATTCCATTGACATACATTACAAATGAAATAATCCCTATTGGAAAAACCTTTCACCAAATCTTGATTCATCGGTGTTGGCATTCTATGTATGGTCTGCCAATTATCGGAAGTAGTGAGAATAATGTCGTTAAAAAGACCCGCAAAGCCACTGTCTGCATTGATCATGCAAATGCTATTGATGCTTCCACCTTCATCGGACAATGTGTGTATAACTTGAAAAGTACGACCACTATCTGCACTATAAGCCAGCACTCCGCTTTCTCTGCTTGTACCACAACCTATCCAGATGTATCCTTCGGATCTGCTGAAACAAGTTCGCACTCCGGCAAGATTCGAGTCAAGCAGTACCGTGTCCCAGTGTTGTCCACAGTCTTTGGTACGAAGCACATATGCATAGTCGTCCCAAGAGTTAGAAAATCCAACCGCCACAGCAGTTTGGTTTCCAAAAGTCGCCATACTTTCAAAACCATCAGGTTTTTGCTCATAATCATCTGAATCGGATTGTTCTATAGGGAATTTTACCGTTCTCCAAGTGGAAGAAATGCTGTCAGCAGTGAATATTTTGCCACAATAAGTGCTAATCCACAACTGTCCCGTTGTTGAAATGCAGAAATTAGAGGAACAATCAATATCAAGTTCCGCCCTTCGGTCACGTTGCTGTGTTTGTGCCAATACAGATCCGACAAGTTGCGAAAATAATATAATCAAAGTTATAAATAATTTTTTCATTTTGCAAAAATAAACAAAATACAAATACACACATATTTTTTTCTAAATTTTTTCCGCATAATAAAAATTTGTTGTAATTTTG
>DBXJ01000040.1 GCA_002309475.1 Bacteroidales bacterium UBA1215 | reverse complement strand
ATCCTTTGCAGCATTTTTCGGGCACTCCTCCCGAAATAGGGGTCCCAAAAAGCAATAACCACACACTTGTAATCGGAAATATCTGGCACTCTGTTATTAATGGGAATAAAAAGACTTTTATCTTGTGCAAAATTCAAATCCCTGTTAATGGGAAGACGTTGGATATCTTCAAAACAATCATCCTTAATGGCTCCTAATTTCAAAACATTGCCGAAACAATACTGCCAGGCGGTGAAAAGGGAACCATCGTTTTCATACACCCTGTATTGTATAGGGGAAAAGTAACCGAATTGAATCATGTGGGTGTCAACAACATATCGGGCTGTACGCATGCTATCTGAATAATTGCTGTCAAAAACGGCAATCACATTCGGACGGATGTTCCATTTTTGTAATTTGGAGACTTGGAAAGATGCCGGTTCAGGACGGGATTTACGCATAGAAAACACATCTATCAGGGATTGTGAGAAGCAAACCCCGAAAAATGTGTTTAGAAAAAATATCAGTGTAAATATCTGTCGTTTACGCATTTTTGCCGGCTGTTGTCAATAGGTAAGTTCTATTTTTTAGTTCTTTTTTCTTCATTGATAGTTCATAATAGCTGAGTTTGCACTATAAGCATACACTACTATCAACTTAGGATTTATTTTATTTAGCAAAAATACAAAAAATTTATCTCTTGCATGCTTGTTTTTTTACAAAATAATTATTTTATTGAATAACAATAAGATACAATGTTAAATTGTTAATAAGTCATACTGTTTTGTTTATAGGAAAGCCTCTTTTTTCATTAAACGGACGGAGTGGTTGGATGCTTTTGTCAAGGAATTTTTGATAAAAATTTTAAAATTTTTTTGTGCAACAAAAAAAATTGTACTTTTGCATAATGATAATAGACAAGAAAGGTTTAAGGGAGAGCGTTGTGTAAATGCGTAATTTAAAATAAAAAATGTGTCAGGCGTATGAAATCTTTAAGTGAAGAAGTTATTAGAACAAATGAATTTTTAAGAAATGGAGCTACCATTTTGTCTCCTACGGATACCGTTTGGGGAATAGGTTGTGATGCCACCAATCCAACGGCTATTGAAAAAGTGTTCAATATCAAAGAACGCAGTTTGGATCGTTCTATGTTGATATTGTTGGACCAACCCGAAAAAATTTCTTTATATGTGGAACACATTCCGGCAATTGCCTGGGATTTGATGGACCAAGTGAATCGACCGACAACTTTTATTTATCCTAAAGCAAAAAATCTGCCTCCCTCTCTCATTGCTGCAGACGGTTCGATTGCCATCAGAATTGTCAAACATGAATTTTGTCAAAAATTAATAGGTTTGTTTGGCAAACCTGTTGTTTCTACTTCCGCCAATCTATCGGGAAAAGCTACGCCGATTCACTTTAAAGACATTGACGAAACTATCAAAAAAAGAGTAGATTACATTGTAAAAGAAGAATTTGCAGGAATAGGAGATTTAAAACCATCCACGATCATAAGATTTGTAGATGATTATAATTTTGAAATAGTTAGAGAATAATTAACGACTGATGATAGAAAAAGTAATTACCATCTCTCCGGAAAATGTTGTAGGCATTTATGGTGTCAACAATGAAAATATTGAATTGATAAAAAGGACTTTTCCAAAAGTAAAATTGATAGCTCGTGGCAATGAAATTCACCTGTTGGGTGCTGAAGAGGATTTGGAAGAAGCGGACAAATTGCTCAATGCCATGCAGCAATGGTACGATAAATATGGCTCTCTGCAAGAAAACGACATCTTGCATTTGTTGGAAAAAGGAGTGGAATTTCTTGATGCCGTTGCCAACAATACTGTCGGAGATGATTTTATTTTAAGAGGCAGAGACGGGCAAAATATTCGTGCAAGAACCATCAACCAATTGAAAATAGTCAATAGCATCACCAAAAACGACATGGTGTTTGCCATCGGTCCTGCCGGAACGGGCAAGACTTATACAGCGGTCGCTTTGGCGGTAAGGGCTTTGCGTAACAAAGAGATAAAAAGAATTATTTTAACGCGTCCTGCGGTGGAGGCGGGTGAAAATCTCGGTTTCCTGCCCGGAGATTTGCAAGACAAGTTAGACCCTTATCTGCAACCCTTGTATGATGCTTTGCGGGATATGATACCTCCGCAAAAATTGCTCTCCTATGTAGAAGACAAGACCATAGAAATTGCCCCGTTGGCATTTATGCGTGGTCGTACTTTGGACAATGCCTATGTGATTTTAGACGAGGCACAAAATGCCACCGCCACACAATTGAAGATGTTTCTTACCCGTATGGGGAAAAATGCCAAATTTTTGATAACAGGCGATTTAACGCAAATAGATTTACCTCGCTATCAAACTTCCGGTTTGTTGCAAGCCACTAAAATGTTGGAAAATATCAAAGGCATAGACGTGATATTTTTAGACAAAAGCGATGTGGTGCGTCATCCCTTGGTGACAGCGATTATCCATGCCTATGAAAAGGTGTCGGACAATAAAGAAGAGCAAAAAAACGTTAACAACAAGTCAGCGGAAGAAAAATGAGACAAATTTTAGTTGCTTGGATATCTATGTTATTAGTCTTTCCTGCCTTTTGCCAGACGGGAGGAGCAACGGTGTATAACTTTTTGGATATGCCCGTTTCTGCACGTCAGGCTGCTTTAGGAGGAAAACTGATTTCATTGCGAAGCAACGACGACCCTTCCATGGCCATTTTCAATCCTTCCATGCTGAATGCAAGCATGAATTATGGTGTGGGTTTCAATTGTGTGGACTATTTCTCCGATGCCGTGTACGGACATTTGAATTATATTCAAGATTTTAAAAAAGCCGGCACTTTTAATTTCGCCTTCCAATTTACAAGTTATGGCAAATTTGAAGGCTATGACGAATTGGGAGAATCCACCGGGACTTTTTCTGCAGGAGATTATGCCCTTTATGTCGGTTATGGTCGTGAATTGGTGGACAGTACTTTTTCCTTGGGTATGAATCTAAAAGCGGTCTTCTCCGATTATGAACAGTATTTTTCAGCGGGTATCGCAGTTGATTTTGCCGCCTCGTATTATCAATACAACAAAAATATTTCACTCACCTTGTTGTTGAAAAATGTTGGAGCCCAATTCAATAGATATGAAGCTACACGGGAGAAACTCCCGATTGACTTGCAATTGGCATTTTCTCAACGATTGCGGCACTTGCCGGTGAGATACAATATTATATTGCATCACTTGTATAAGTGGAATATGTACTACAACGACCCTGCCGATCCTTTTGCTTCGATAGATGGTTCTACCGGTGAGAAAATCGAAGACGGCAAAGGCAAACGTTTTGCCAACAATTTGTTCCGACATTTTATTATTGCCTTGGAGGTCATGCCGGTGAAATATGTTTCTTTGCAAGCGGCATTTGATTATAACGAAAGATGCGAAATGCGTGCCTATTCCCACAAAGGCGGCATAGGTTTTTCCTATGGCATAGGCATACATTTTTATCATATAAATATTTATTATGGCAGAAGTCACAACAATTTGGTGTCGGTGCCGAATTATTTCACCATTTCAACGAATATAAGTAGTTTTTTTAAATAGACAGATATGAAAATTTGGTTAGTACTTCTTATTAGCATTATTCCTACAATAGTTATCGCCCTTTTGGCCTATTTTATGCTAAAGTCACATACAGAAAAAGAGTTGAAAGAACAAGTTTTAACCTTGAAACGGGAAGGGAGAAAAACTATCAACCCCATCCGTTTGCAGGCTTATGAGCGTTTAGCCTTGTTTTTGGAACGTATCCGTCCCGAAAGTTTGTTGTTAAGGGTTGCTTACACCAATTTTACGGCTTTGCAATATAGAACGCTCTTGTTGGCCAATATTCGTAGCGAATTTGAACACAACCTTTCACAGCAAGTATATCTTTCTTCGGCATTGTGGCAGGCGACCAAAAAGGCTAAAGAAGAAACTGTAAAAGTTATCAATTTGGCGGCAGGACAAGTGTCTCCCGAAGCCCCGGCAAGCGAACTGGCTTCCAAAATTTTGGAACTCTATGTCAGCTACCAGCCGGAACCGGTGGATATTGCTTTGGAAATTCTCCACCAAGAAATAACAGAATTGTATTAAATCATTTACAACGAATATATCTAACATTTCTTTGGTAAGTTGATTATAGAGCAATGCAAAAAAAGATGGTTTTTTCTTCCAAAAAGAACATATTTTTTTTAGAAAAACCATATAATTTTTCTTCATTCTAAAAAAATGTTACTTTTTAAAGAAATGATAATTAGCAAATTGTTGTGTATTTTTTAGAATGTGTACAAATTTAGAAAAGTGAAAAAATATTAAAAATAATCTGCTACTTTTGCAATATAGAAACAATTAATAATAAAAATATTATGGCTTATAAAATTGATCCAGAAAAATGTGCAGCATGTGGAACATGTGCAGGTGAATGTCCAGTAGGTGCCATCTCAGAAGGAGATGTTTACTCAATCAACCCAGACGAATGTGTTAGCTGTGGTTCTTGCAGTGAAGTTTGCCCATGTGAAGCAATTCAACCTGAATAATAATTGAATTACCACATAGTTGAGAATTAAAAAGGTGCCTAAGGCACCTTTTTTTATGCTCTTTTGTCTCCCAATAGCAGAAGACCGATAAAAGTGATCAATCCGTTTAATACCAGCAATTCAAAGCCAAATTGGTAACCCCAAAGGTAACCTTTGTTGGCTAAAATATTTAAAAATAAGCATATTAATGGAGAAAGGACGGCTATTAGTGGTACTAATTTTTCATATTTCAACTGTCGTTTGGTAAACAAGCCGAAGGTGTACAATCCCAACAAAGGTCCGTAGGTGTAACTGGCCACCTTGAAGATAATCCGGATTAAGGCATCGTTGTGGAAAATGGAGAAAACAAGAATCACTATCAAGAATATTGCACTAATAATCAGGTGTATAGCTCTTCTTAATCGGGTTTTTTCTTTTTCTGTTTTCCCTTGATTGTCAATGCCCAAAAAGTCAAAACAAATGGCGGTTGTAAGAGCGGTAAGAGTGCCGTCTGCACTGGAATAACCTGCTGCTATCAAGCCGATAATAAAGACAATGCCGGCAACAGGCGGCAAATAATTCATCGATACCATAGGATAAATGCTGTCGGTTTTCATGCCGGAAAGGTCTATTCCTTTTTGGGTGGCATAAACACAGAGCATGCCTCCTAATGTCAAAAACAACAAATTGGCAATCATCAGGATGCTGGAGAAGGTGAACATGTTTTTTTG
>DBXJ01000088.1 GCA_002309475.1 Bacteroidales bacterium UBA1215 | reverse complement strand
GAATATTTTTCCGATTGCTTTGCCACTGAAGACCAAAAGGAGGGTATGACGGCATTTTTAGAAAATCGTGAAGCAAAATTTGAAAATAATATGGCAAAAGAAACAACTGAAATTTGTAGAGTTAGTGTCGTATTAGACAATGTAGCAATTAAAGAACAAGAGTATGAAAACTCTGTAACAGGAGAAAAATTCACATCTACAGTTTTTAATGCCACTATTAGTGACGTTGAAGACAAGACATTTTCCTCCATTATAGGTGAAAAGTTGCCTATTGGCATTTCCACAGGAAAAGCTGAAGGTGATACTGTCAAAGCTTACCTTGTTGAAGGAGAAGACAATAATGGTAATCCTGCATTGTTCTTAAACGAAATGGTTCTTGAGAAAACCTTAACCTTAGATAAGCTTAAAGATATCCTTAAGAAAGCAAAAAAGAAATAATATAGAATAGTAGGCAGAAGACTATCTCCAAGAAACCTTGAGTGGTTGAGGACTAATAGAAATAAATAATTGTTCAATTAAAAATATTTGAATTATGAAAATATGTGTTATAGGAACAGGAACCATGGCAAAAGGCATAGTAAAAGCATTTGCCGCTAAGATGCCCGTGGTGATGAAAAGCAGAACCCAGGCAAGTATAGACAAAGCATTGGCTTCTATAGGAAACGGTTATAAAAAATTGGTGGAAAAAGGTAAAATCACCCAAGACGCAATGGATGCCATAATGAGTAATATTACCACCACCACCGATTATGCCGCTTTTGCCGATGCCGACCTTGTAATAGAGGCAGCAGTGGAGGATATGCAGTTGAAAAAAGAAGTGTTTGCCCAATTGGATAAAATATGCAAACCCGAAACCGTTTTTGCCACCAATTCCTCCTCTTTGTCCATCACTGAATTGGCCGCTTGCACTTCTCGTCCGACACAATTTATAGGTTGTCACTTTTTTAATCCCGCCGACAGAATGGCCTTGGTAGAGGTGATAAAAGGACAACTTACTTCCGACGAAGTATGCAAAAATATAGTGGAACTCACCACTTCTATTGGCAAAACGCCGGTTTTAGTGAATGAAGCTCCCGGTTTTGTTGTCAACCGCATACTCATACCTATGATTAACGAAGCAGTAGGTATATTGGCAGACGGAATTGCCAGTGCTGAAGATATTGACAAATGTATGATGCTCGGTGCCAACCATCCTATGGGTCCATTGGCATTGGCCGATTTGATCGGTAACGATGTCAACTTGGCAATTATGGAAGTGTTGTACAAAGAATTCGGCGATCCAAAATATCGTCCTCATCCCTTGTTGAGAAAAATGGTGCGTGCAGGATTGTTGGGACGTAAAACAGGTGAAGGATTTTATAAATATTAATAATTAGAAAGTATGGATTTTAGTTTGAATAAACAAGAGCAACTCTTTTTGCAAATGGTGAGAGAGTTTGCCGCTAACGAGGTGAAACCGCTTGCAGCCGATATTGACGAACAGGAACGCTTTCCGATGGAGACCGTGGAAAAGATGAAAAAAATAGGCTTTTTCGGTATTCCTGTTCCCAAACAATATGGCGGACAAGGCGGCACCAACCAAATCTATACCATGGCAGTGGAAGAACTTTCTCGTGCTTGTGCTACCACAGGTGTTATTGTTTCTGCACATACTTCTTTATGTGTGGCACCCATTCTGGAAAATGGCACCGAAGAACAAAAAATGAAATATCTGCCTAAGTTAGCTTCCGGTGAATGGTTGGGAGCTTTCGGCTTGACGGAACCCAATGCCGGCACCGATGCCGCTATGCAACAGACAACCGCTGTCTTGGACGGAGACGAATGGGTGTTGAACGGCAATAAAATTTTTATCACCAATGCAGGTTACGCTCATGTGTATGTAATTTTCGCTATGACAGACAAATCTTTGGGAACCAAAGGAATATCTGCATTTATAGTGGAAAAAGACACGCCCGGATTCACTTTTGGCAAAAAAGAAAAGAAGATGGGTATTCGTGGTTCTGCCACCTGTGAGTTGATATTTGAAAATTGCCGTATTCCTAAAGGCAATCTTTTGGGTAAAGAAGGAAAAGGTTTTCCTATTGCCATGAAAACACTGGACGGAGGTCGTATAGGTATTGCTTCACAAGCTCTCGGCATTGCGCAAGGGGCTATGGACGAAACCATCCGCTATACCAAGGAAAGAAAACAATTTGGCAAAACAATAGCAGCCTTCCAAAACACCCAATTCCAAATGGCGGAATTGGAAACCAAAGTACAGGCAGCCCGTTTGTTGGTTCGTAGTGCCGCTTATAAGAAAGATAACGGCATTCCTTATTCTGCAGATGCTGCCATGGCAAAACTCTTTGCCGCTCAAACGGCTATGGAAGTTACTACCAAAGCCGTACAATTCCATGGCGGCTACGGCTATACACGTGAATATCCGGTGGAACGCATGATGCGAGATGCCAAAATTACCGAAATTTACGAAGGCACTTCCGAAGTTCAACGTATGGTTATTGCCGGCAAATTGTTTAAATAAAATTGAAGTAGTGCAGACTTTGTCTGCTCTACTTTTTTTGCTGATATCAAATCTTAAACATGGCAGAGGAAAATTGGACCACTATTATAAAAGCAAGAAACAATCTTTTAGATATCAATCTAAAAGAAATATGGCAGTATAAAGACCTTTATACCTTGTTTGTAAAACGTGATATTATCACACAATACAAACAAACTATATTTGGTCCTTTGTGGTATTTTATACAGCCGATATTGACCACCATTATGTATATGGTCGTTTTTGGCGGCATTGCCAAAATTAGTACAGACGGTTTGCCGCAACCTTTGTTTTATCTTTCCGGTATTGTTTGCTGGCAGTATTTTTCCAATTGTCTTACGGCCACTTCCAATACCTTTGTGAACAACCAAGGCATGTTTGGAAAAGTGTATTTTCCACGGTTGATAGTGCCTCTTTCCAATGTTACCTCCAATCTTGTTAAGATGCTGATACAATTGATGTTGTTTGTCATTGTATATGTGTATTATGTTTGTATCGGAGTAGAAGTGTGTCCGAATGTCTATGTATTG
>DBXJ01000041.1:15594-23395 GCA_002309475.1 Bacteroidales bacterium UBA1215 | reverse complement strand
TGAAAGCGTATTACAAAAGGAAAATAAATTAAACTAATAACATAATAAGTTCACTTTATTGACAGAACTATTGGAGTTTTTATAAAAGACAAGTAAGAGAAATATTTATTGTGATAAGTAACTAAGGTTATTATAAAAGTTGCATTGATTTGTTTGCATTTAGATATCCAAACTTCCATATTTTTCCATTTTTTCTCATCTAAACTTCCATATTTTTCCAAAATCTATTTAATAAACTTCCTTATTTTGCCTATTTTTATGTACTATTTTGTATAAGACAAATAGAAATAAGAGAAATATTTGTTGCAATAAATACCTATTGCTATTACAAAATTAGCGTTGGTGGGCTAATTTTGTAAACAGAATCAATTTTATTTAAGTATGAAATAGTTGCGTACCTTCGACACACAAAAGAAAAAGTTTATTTCTTTCTACTCCATACTGCGACCTTTGGTCTTGTATGAAGTTATGAAAATAGTGTGCCATAGGCACACTATTTTGTTTATATTAGAAACTTCCACTTGACTTCTAATGACAATATTTAGCAATTCGTCAATTTACTCTAAAGATTTTTGTTTCTAAAATTGTCCTGAACCAAAAAATCATATTATTTCTCTACCACCAATTTTCTTACTATATTACCTATTTTTACAAAGTATAATCCTTGTGATAAATCGGCTATATTGATAGTGATGGTTTCACTTACATTGTTGTAATATTTAACTATTTGTCCAACGGTATTGATTATTTGAATATTATCGGTTTGTTCCAAACCTATAATAGTAATTTGCGATTTGGCCGGATTTGGATAAACTTTTATAATAGTTTCTACTTCGTCAACATCTTTTATTCCTATTGATTGATTAAAAAATGCTATTAGTATAGTGTCTTTTGTTACCATAATACTTCTCGGATTCTGAGTATTTCCATCGCTCCAACGGGCAAAGTTATACCCCGTATTAGGCAAAGCTATAAAAGTAGCTTGAGGATTTGCTTGAGTTGGAGATACAACTATCTGTACTGTCCCTTTTACATTATCTTCAGACAATACGTTAAAATTGTACCAATCTTGCGATGATGATGTAAAACAGGCAACTAAAACAGTATCTTGCGTTACGGTAATACTTCTTGGATTTTGCGTATTGCCGTCACTCCAACGAGAAAAAGTGTAACCACTATTAGGTAAGGCGATAAAAGTAGCCTGCGGATTATCCTTATCAGGTTGCACAACTATTTGTACTGTTCCCTTGGTGATATCTTCTGAAATGATAGAAAATTTATACCATTGTTGTGACGATGCTGTAAAATATGCTACTAGATTAGTGTCTTGTGTGATTGTAAGTGTACGAGGATTTTGTGTATTCCCATCACTCCAGTTGGAGAATGTATAGCCACTATTAGGTATAGCATTGATAGTCCAATTGCTATTGCTACAAGTAGGACTTGCTATAGAGGAAACCATACCCTTTAGCGTATCTTGTGAGGATAATGTATAAGTATATGGAAATACTTCTATAAAATTGAAAAAAGCAGGAAGTTGAGCAATATACCATGATGAAGAACCACATGGAACATATATACGAGCATTTGACGAACAACTATTAAAGGAGTTTACTCCTATTGTAGTATTTGTTCTACAAAATGTGATAGAAGTTAAACTTCTACATAAAAAAAATGCTTGGTCCCCGATACTAGTTACTGAATTAGGAATTGTGATAGAGGTTAATCCTTGACAATCACTAAACACATTCTCTCCTATGTTTGCAACAGAATCTCCTATTATTACAGAGGTTAATCCACAATCTCGAAATGCACTATTCCCGATACTAGTTACTGAATTAGGAATTGTGATAGAGGTTAAACTTCTACAATAAAAAAATGCACTAGCCCCTATAGTAGTTACTGAATTAGGAATTATTATAGAGGTTAAACTACTACATCTACCAAACATACCAATTCCTATGCTAGTTACCGAATTGGGGATTGTTATAGAAGTTAAACCACATCCAAAAAATGCATAATCCCCTATGTTTGTTACAGAATTTGGTATTGTAATGGATGTTAAACTACAACCAGCAAATGCATACTTTCCTATGATTGTTACAGAATAGGGAATTGTAATAGACTTTGAGTCACCAGAACATCCATAAAACGCACTATCTCCTATGCTAGTTACTGAATTAGGAATTGTTATAGCAGTTAAACTTCTACAATAAAAAAATGCACCAACCCCTATACTAGTTACTGAATTTGGAATGACTGTATTTCTACAACCTATTAATAATGTATTTGTAGAAGTTTCTATAATGGCATTACAATTATTACGAGAATCATATTTTGTATTTCCATTAACAACAACTATAGAATTTAAACTATCACAACTATTAAAAGCATAATTCCCTATGCTAGTTACTGAGTTAGGAATTGTTATAGCAGTTAAACTACCACAATAAAAAAATGCATAAGCCCCTATACTAGTTACTGAATTAGGAATTGTTATAGCGGTTATTATTGGACAAAACATAAATGCAGAATCACCTATGCTTACTATAGAATTGGGCATTATAATAGACCTTATCGGATCACCATAAAAAGCGTTTTCACCTATGCTTGTAACAGAATAAGTTATATTATTATATGATATTGTGGAAGGTATTATTATATTCCCCGTATATCCAAGACTATTTCTCGTAACCTCTACCGTATAAGGAGCTGTATTGCTTGTAATATTGTAATAAATTCCGCCACTTTCAAAATCATGAGACCAAGCACTAAATATAGCCATCAATAAAATAAGAATAAATGTTATCTTTTTCATATTAACAACAACTTACATTTAATTATTTAGCAAAATATCTATTTCCTCAACAATCTTTTCCGCTTCCTTTTTTCTTATTTCAAATATGGGTAAATCTTTTACATAATTGTCAAAATGAAAACTTTCAAACCAAATAACATCATAACCATACTTGTTGGCAACACTATAAACATGGTTCAGAGTAACTCCTCTTGTTCTGCTTGCAGTTACAATAACTTTTGCTTCTGTTTCTGCAGCATCCGTTAACCATTCTAATTGAGGAGAATAAGGATCTCCAAGAGTGGAAATTACAACAGGTTTTCCTTTTACCTTAAAGTGACACCATTTGTCTTCTCCCGTATCGTGTTTCTCATTAATAAACTTATATTGATTAGAATCAAAGTTTTCACTATTTTTTAAAATTTCAATAACTTCTAATAACGTTTCTGTTTTTCCCCAGTTTGCTTTTGCGTAATTGCAAATGATATATTTTTTCTTTATCATTTTTATAAAAATTTTTGCAAAAGTAATCTATTTTCAAGCATCTATCTCAAAATCAGCCTATCCAAAGTAGATAGGAATAGCTATCTATTTTGGATAAAATCTTCAAAAAAATTGTAATCCAAAATATGGGAGATACGTTTTAGCAGGTCGGTGTTAATGGAGCGGTTGGCATATATCTTGTACAAATGGTTGGGAGTGCAAGGAATTTGGGCTGCCAACCATACGGTAGTCCTTCCCTGCTCTTTTAACTTTGCTTTGATATGCTTGCCAATGTGTATGTCTTTAATTTCTTTCATAAAAAAAGCGTGGAATTTATTCCTTGCCTGACATCCGGGTTACCACGCCCTACATCTCTAACAAGTTATTCCACGCCGTAACACTACGGCATTTCATGAACTTTCCTTGAGATGTTTTGTCCTCATAAAGAGGACGATGTGGTAATTGGATGTCAAGGATAGCCACAAATGCTATCTAAAAATGTTTTTACTTTATATTCTAATCGCTATACATTAATATTTTGTTAATCTTTCAATTTAATTTTTCCATCCGCACCAGTCAAGGCTATGGATGTTTGACTTTGCAAAAGTAATAAAAAAAATGATATAAAAAACAATATTGTCAAATTGTAGAAAAAATGTCTGTAAGGACATGCCATAGCCACTTCCCCACACCTTCCGCATTAGAGAAAAATCGAAGAAGAAAATGGGAAGACTGCAGCGTTAAGAAACACAAGTTGTCCGACGAACGTTACAGCTACAGGCTGTAAAAGGAGGAGTTTTGTGTTTTAGCGAAGTATTCCCATTTTCCGATTTTTTTCTACAGCGGTGATTTTTCTTTACCATCCTTTCTTTTCATGGCAGGAAAAGAAAGGATAAATTAATTAGGCTAATCTAAAGCATCCACCTTACTCTACCTTCCAAGAGGGAAATAATCCCCCGCCTAATGGCACCCCCTTAAAAGGGGGAAGATTGTAAGGACGATGTGTACATCGTCCCTAAAAGAATCCCCCTAACCCCCTTAGAAGTGGGGAAAAATCTACTTAAACCACTTAAAAAGAGAGACTTTCGTAAGGACGTGCCATGACGCGTCCCGACAATAAGGGGAAATAAAAGGATGTTAAACCAATCTTAATGTTAATTTTAATAATGATTTATATTGTAACAAGAAGAAGCAACCTGATTGGTTGCTTCTTCTTTTGTTATTATTTCTTTTTACGAGGAGTTTCTGAAGTATTGTGGCGGCGTTTGGTGGGCGGAAGTCCCGCAGCACCGCGTTGTTGTGCTGCCATGGCTTGTTGTTGCTTCATCATCTCTTCCATTCTTTGCTGCCATTTGGATTTTTTAACAGGCTGAGCTGTCTTTTGTGCCATGAGTAATTGCTGTCTGATCTTGTCTTCTTTAATAAAGATTCTGAACAATCCCATTTGCAAGAATGTAATCAAATTGACTAATAAATAGTAATAGCTCAAACCTGCGGAATAGTTATTGAAAATACCCAAGAACATAATCGGCATCAAATACATCATCCATTTCATCATTTTTTGCTGTTGCGAATCCACTCCGGTCGGTGCCATCATCTTGTTGTTCATATAGGTATAACCTATTGTTGCCAAAGTCATCAACAAAGTGAACAAACTGACATGGTTGCCATAAAAACCTGAAATAAGCGGAATATGTGTATTCCACGATACAATGGCATCGTAGGTAGAAAGGTCTTTCGCCCACAGGAACGACTGTTGCCGCAACTCGTAAGAAGACGGGAAAAAGCGGAACATAGCCACCAAAATGGGGAATTGTATCAACATAGGCAAACAACCCGCCATAGGTTTAATGCCAAAACGTTTGTATAATTCCATAGTGGCTTGTTGTTTTTTCATGGCATCTTCTTGTTTGGGATAGCGTTGGGCAATTTCGTCAATTTCGGGTTTTACCGCACGCATCTTCGCAGAAGAAATATAGTTTCTATATGTTACCGGAGTCAGCACCCCTTTGATAATAATGGTCAAAATGAGAATAATGATACCATAATTGATGCCGAAACTTTCCAGCCAGTTGAAAATAGGAATTACTATCCAACGGTTGACCCACGCCACCATAACGCCACCCAATTGGATTTGTTTTTCCATTTTGATGTCATAAGATTTCAACTGACGATATTTATTGGGGCCAAAATAGAAATTCATCGACATGGAAGGATTTTTTCCTTCAAAAGGCATAGTTAATTTTGCCTTCATGTTTTTCAATGCACGAACATCGGCTTTTTCCGGCAATGCTGTCACCAAAACGGCACTGGCAAATTTGTCGTCAGCTATCAAACTTGATGTAAAAAACAATTGTTTGAACGATATCCATTTCAAACTGGTGGTGGAAGCTGTGGAATCGCCTCTGTCGGGAGCTTCCTTCAAGTTGTCAACATCTTTTGTATCGCTATAATAGACAGTTGACGCCGTCATTTCGTCCTTGCGGTTTTTTTCTTGCTGTATCAGCTGTTCCTGCCATGTAAGTTCCATCTGCGTTTGCGTTGCATTGATATACTTCTCCATATTGACAAAATGAACTGCCAATGCTGTCAAATAATCATTGCCACGAACAGTATATAAGAATTCAATGTAGGATTGATTTTCTTCTGTCACATCATCGGGATACAAACGCATGGAAATTTCTACGGAATCATTTCCTGACACTTTAATATTTTCACTTTCAAGTTGGTAGGCTTGAAAATTCAAATCGTAAGTATGCACTTCGATATAATTGGAGAAAAAGGTAAATCCGAAACGATTGTCGTTGTTGCCTTTTTCAAACAACACCACCGGCAGCGAATCGTAGGTATAGACATCTTTCAAGGTGACAGATGATATTTGGCCGCCCTTTTTGTCAATGGTGAAAATATATTTATCGTTTTCTACGATAATGTCTTGTGATGATTCGTTTTCTGCAGCTGCTTGGGTGAAAAATCCATACAAACTCTGCATTTTTTTCAATTGTTGGACACTGTCCACCTCTGCAGGTACCTCTTGTACCAAAGAATCCATCTTGGCGGTTGCCATGGCTTCTGCTGCCATTTGTTCTTCCAATTCCGCTTGTTGAACGGCAGCAATGGAATCTCTTATTCGTTGTTGTTCTGCAATTTGCTCTTTCGAAGGGCTGATATAAATACTATAGCCGATGATTAAAGCAAACAACAAAAACAAACCTATTATCGTGTTTTTATCCATACTAATTCCAATTAAATTAAAAGTGCAAATATAACATTTTTTTTTCTTTTTCTATTATCAACCTATAATACACATTATTAAATATTTAATATTTATTTTTTACTTGTTTTTTCTTTTGTTTTCAGCAGAAATAAGAGCTTTGCCATGCAAAAAAATTTTTTTTTGCATTTATTAGAAAAAAAAGTTGTACTTTTGCAGTCGGGTAAGTCTTATACGACCAGCTCCTGTTGAACTCCCCCAGGATCGGAAGGTAGCAAGGGTAAGGTGGTTGAGCGGTGCGATATGAGTAGCTTACCCTTTTTTTATGGCTACATTGATTAAATTATATGAAGACAATCCTAACGAACGTGCCGTTCAGCAAGTAGTAGAATGTTTACAAGACGGCGGTATCGTTATCTCCCCTACCGACACGGTTTACGGGATAGGTTGTGACATATATAATCAAAAAGCATTTGAAAAACTATGCCATTTGACAGGCAAGAAAAAGGAAAAATCCAATTTTTCGTTCATTTGCTACGATTTAAGTCATCTTTCTGAATTTGCCAAACCGCTTGACAATAGCGTTTTTAAACTGATGAAAAGTGTTCTGCCGGGACCTTACACTTTTGTATTGGAAGCCAACAATCAAGTGCCAAAATTCATTCAGAAAAAGAAAACAGTCGGCATACGCGTGCCTGACAACAATATTATTCGTACCATTGTTCAAAAATTAGGTCATCCTATCATGAATGCATCTATCAAAAATCATGATGATGTGTTGGAATATATTACCGATCCGGAACTTATATACGAACATTACAAAGATTTGGTAGATATTGTTATTGATGGCGGTTATGGCGATTATACGCCATCAACTGTTATCAATTGCACCGATGGCATAGAATTAGTAAGAGAAGGCAAAGGCGTTGTAGATTTTCTATAACGCATAAATATAAAACAGCAACGTGTTCTGTCGCTGCTTCATGTAAGGAGAGGAAAGTCCGGACAACATAGAGTACCATACTTTCTAACAGAAAGGCATCTAATGATGACAGACAGTGCCACAGAAAACAACCGCCGCAAGGTAAGGGTGAAAATGTGAGGTAAGAGCTCACAACTTTTGTTGGTGACAACACGAGGGGGTAAACCTTATGGGTTGAAAGACCATGTAAACCGAGGCTTGAGGGCTACTCGTCCGATCTCGGAGGGTGGGTCGATGGAAATACTTAGCAATAAGTATTCTAGATAAATGACAGAAGCTTCACAAGAAGTACAGAATCCGGCTTATAGCGTTGCTGTTTTTTTCT
>DBXJ01000041.1:0-15470 GCA_002309475.1 Bacteroidales bacterium UBA1215 | reverse complement strand
TGTCATTGTTGTCAGTATGTTGGCAGCATTTCTTCTTTTGTTGTCTATTGTAGCTTTCGCATTTGAAGATAAAATTACCGATATATTTCTCCATAGAATTTATCAATATACCACCCATGCCGAAATTACACACAAAAACACTTCTTTGAGTTTAATCAAAAGATTTCCCTTGGCATCGTTGCAAGTGAACGATTTTAGTGTAAAAAACACTCAAAAAAATGAAAACCTACTCATTGCCGGCAAAGTTTATCTGCAATTCAATATTCTTGACCTGATCAAAGGCAACTATACTTTGAAACGAATTGACATAGAAAAAGCCATTTTGAATATTCATACTTATACAGACGATAGTGACAACTATAGTATTTTTATCACAAAAGACACTGTTTCTAATGAAGATTTTAAATTGGATATCAGTAGTGTATTGTTGAAAGATGTTCATTTTTATTTTCTCAACGACAAAAAACAAGTAGACATCAATACGCATATCAAAAAAGCACAAGCTAAAGGAGGCTTTGACAAAAAGATTATTACAGCCAATTTAAAAAGTTCTCTAATGGTCAATAGCATTCAATTTCAACAGTCAAATTATATCGACCATCACCCGTTGAATCTTTCCGGACTGATTGTAATTGATACAAAAAAGAAAAGTTATCATTTTGAAAATAGCAATTTTAACTTCGATTTCATTCATTTTATATTAAATGGTGACATTGACAAAATTGCAAACGGCTATTCCATGAAAGGCAATATACAATCACATGAAGATGCATCTATTGAAAAGTTGATAAGTATTTTGCCCGACAGCATACAAACAAAAATTGCCAACTACAAACCCAAAGGCAACATTTATTTCAATTTAGCTTTTGACGGAGCCATTGACAACCATACTCACTTCAACATAAGCGGAACATACGGCTTGGACAATGTAGATATTGCTAATATTCAAACAAATATCAGTTTGTCGGATATTGATTTAAAAGGAAATGTTTCCGTTCAATATCCGGATTACAAATCATCATTGTGCTTAAACATTACACAATTCAATGCTTTTTTAAACAAAGGAAATATTTCAGGAGCTCTTTCATTGTCCAATTTGCTGCAACCCAAAGTTGCCTTTGATGTAAATGCTAAATTTGATATCAAAGATTTTCAAGATTTTGTACCTGCCACCCTCATTTATCAGGCATCCGGAAATACGAATATCAATTTGAAATTCTATAATGAATTTTCGCACAACAAACATTTCACCGTCAACGACATCAACCAAGCCAACATGCAGGGAAATATTGTTTTCAACGATGTTTTTCTACAACTTCGTGCCGATGGATTTTCTCTTAACAACCTATCGGGCGATATCAGTTTAGACAACAAAATTGTTCATGCAAAACAATTAAAAGGCAGTATTAAAGAAAATGACTTTGTATTGACAGGTCGTATTGAGAACCTGCTCCCCTACATAGTTGATACCAACAACGATTTGCAAATTATCGCCTATTTGAATGTTGCCGAATTGAATATTGACAAATTACTCAAAAACGATAATACGACAAAAAGCAAAGCCTCCAAAGACGAAAACAGCCAGCAACTTACTTTTCCACAACATATTTATTTAGATTTGGAATTCAATGCCAATAAAATCAACTACCAACAATTTGACGCACAGACAACTAAAGGCAGGATAATCCTAAACAAAAACATTCTGTCGCTTAAGAATTTTGAAATCAATACTTTTAGCGGAAAATCAACTGCCAATGGCACCATTGCACAGCAAAAAAACAACCAATTCTATCTCAATTGTGATGCCGATTTTCGCAACATCAACATTGAACAACTATTTTATGGCTTCAAAAATTTCAATCAGTCACAATTGACAAACAAAAATATCAGAGGTACTGCCAATAGTCATGTACATTTCGAATCTATTGTCAGAAACAATGTTTCCTTGATACCCGAGAGTGTAAAGACCAATGCCGATGTTTCCATTTATAATGGACAACTATTAGATTTCAAGCCTTTAGATGCTCTCTCCAAATTTATCACCTTAAGCGAACTGCACAACGTGAAATTTGAAACTATCAATACACAAATCCGCATTGCCAACAAGAAAATTGATATATCTAAAATAGATGTAAGAAACAATGTACTCAATTTGATAGTTTCCGGTGGTCAAACTTTTGATGGAGATATAGACTATCACATTCAACTATCACTTAAAGAATTGCTGTCTAAAAAACTAAAAAACAACAAGAAACAAAGAGAAGATTTTGGTGATATAGAAGACGACAACTTAGGAAATGCCAACATTTATATTTTAGCAAGTGGAACACTTGACAACCCCAAATTTAAATGGGATTCCAAATCGGCACATCAAGGTTTTAAACAACAAATTTCCACCCAAAAAGAAGCCATTCAACAATCCCAGCAAGAACGCGACAAAGCGACAGGCCGCTCCGACGAACCTACTCAAAAAGATCTCAACAATAGTTCAGTGAAGCAAAAAGACATTGAATTAGATGAAGATTGGTAATAAAAAAAGCAGATTACCTAATGGCAACCTGCTTTTAAGATACAAATGTTATTAACATTGATTAAAAGCGGAAATCTCTTTCGCCTTTGGCAATTTTTTCTAATCGTTCTTTTGCAATTTCTCTTACTTTGTCAGATTTAATATTAGGAATTTCTTTTTCTATCAATTTCTCACCTACTGCTTGAGTTTCAGGAGAAGCATAATCACACAAATACTCTTTTAATGTCATCAAAGCATTTGGATGACAACAATTTAGAATTTGTTTGCTCTTGCACAATTCCATAAATCTATCACCTGTTCTACCGGCTCGGTAACAAGCGGTACAGAAAGATGGAATATAACCCATATTCATCAACCATTGCACCACTTCGTCCAAAGTTCTTTGATCATATACATCAAATTGTTCGGTGTCATGCTCGCGTTGCTCTTCAGTATATCCGCCGACAGAAGTTCTTGAACCGCCTGAAATTTGGGAAATTCCTAAATGAAGTAATTTTGCTCTCACCTCTTCCGGCTCACGAGTGGAAATAATCATTCCTGTATATGGAACTGCCACTCTAATACATGCAACTATTTTTTCAAAAATAGTATCGTCTATACCATTGTCAAATTGAGACGGGTCAATATCTGCCGCCGGTCTGACTCTTGGAACAGAAATCGTGTGAGGACCTACTCCAAACACTGCCTCCAAGTGTTCTGCATGCATCAACAAACCGGCAAATTCATATTTGTACAATTCCAAACCGAACAAAACACCTAAACCCACATCGTCAATGCCGCCTTGCTGAGCCCTATCCATGGCTTCTGTATGATAAGCATAGTTGTGTTTAGGTCCGGTCGGATGCAGTCTTTCATAACTTTCTTTATGATATGTTTCTTGAAATAGGATATATGTGCCAATACCTGCCTCTTTCAATTTTTTATAGTTTTCAACAGTTGTGGCAGCAATATTGACATTTACTCTTCTGATGGCACCATTTTTATGTTTGATAGAATAAATGGTTTTCAAACTTTCCAAAATGTATTCAATAGGATTGTTCACAGGGTCTTCTCCGGCTTCAATGGCCAAACGTTTGTGTCCCATATCTTGTAATGCTATCACTTCTTGCTTGATTTCTTCTTGTGTAAGTTTTTTTCTTTCAATTTTGCCATTTTTGTGATATGGACAATACAAACATCCGTTGATACAATAGTTGGATAGATACAAAGGTGCAAACAAGACAATTCTATTGCCATAGAAATCTTTCTTGATTTGTTCTGCCAACTTGTAAACTTCATTGATTTTTTCTTGATTTTCACAAGCCAACAACACAGAAGCCTCTCTGTGTGACAAACCTTTCAACAATTTTGCTTTTGCAATAATTGAGTCTATCAACTCTAAATTGTTTTTATTTTCTTCGGCATACTTTAGCGTTGCTTCAATCTCTTCGTGATTGATAAATTCTTCTGCCTTTGGTGATTTTACATCATAAACATATTTTGTTTTTTCTATTTCAGACATATTTAATATTATTTTATTGTTGTTTAATTAATATCGATTTCACTTTCACACCGGACAATCTACCCAATTTTCCTGTTAAGGCGTTAATGGTATCGCCATCACTTTTTACTACAAGAGAAATAACAAAAACACCTTCGTCCCGCAATGGCAATCCATTCCGTGAGAGTATAATATTAGCATAGGATGTCAACAAATTGTTGATATCCCCAACAGATTCTTGTTGTGTAATGGCTATGCTGATTATTCCTATCTTCTTCTCCATCAGTACTTAACTTTTGAATTAGACTAATTTTGATGCTTCAAGAGCGATAAATCCCTCTTTCAGATTCAATATGCAAAGGTACAATTATTTTTTTGAGTATTTGTTGTTATCTTAAAAAAAAAGTCACCCGAAGGTGACTTTTTTAAATATGAAATGAATTTAACAATCTGTTTACTTTTTCAATGCGTTCAGTTGTTGATTAACAGCATCCAATTCTTTCTCTGCTCCGGGGATTCTTGAATAGATAAGTTTCAACATAATCAAGGTATTATTGTCATTAGGTTCTATTTCATGAGCTTTTTCCAAATATGGACGAGAATTGTTCAACAACTTTTCCATTTCAGTTTTTGCTGCTTCGTAAGCTGCATCATCTTCAATATTGTCAAGATTTTTATAGTGATCTACATAATTATTATAGTAGCAGTTGCCTAAATTGTAGTTGACATAAAAATCGTTGGGTTGCAATTCTAATGCTTTCTTCAAATATTTTTCAGCTTCACTATAGTGTTTTTGATTAGTTAATTCTGAACCATAGTTGATTAACAAAGTATGATTGTTAGGATCTTTTTCCAATGCCTGTGTCATCAATTCAGTTGCTTTATCGTTTTGACCGGCCCACATGTAAATAATAGATGCACTTGTTGCTGCATTTACATCATATTTTTCCGGTGTCAAGAAAATCGATTCACAAATCTGCACTACTTTGATGGCATGAGCCGTATCATTTTCATCTTTAAACAAAGATGCCAAACGAACATAAGGGAAAATGTTTAATTTAGTTTTCTTATTCACTAAACTTGTATAGCATTTTTTAGCAATATCCTTTTTGCCTGCCATTTCTGCACAATAACCATAAATATAGGTATTATTGTCATCGGATTTGTCTGCCAAATGAGATTTTTCTGCTAATGTTACTGCTCTGTCTAAATTTTGACCACTTTTCAAGATATCTACTGCTTCTTGAATTAACATTTGAGAACAGAATTTCAAGCCGACTGCAGGAGTGGCAATTCTCATACCAACACTTACATTAGGATCTAACTCTAATGCCTTTTTGTAAGATTCGAAAGCTTCTTCTGCTGCATTGTTGCTCAATGCTTTATATTCAGCATCCTTGGTGTCTGCAATTTGCAAGAATATATTTCCTCTATACATCCATGTTTTTGCATCATTTTTGGTATCTTCATATTCCATACATTTGTTGATGGCTGTTAATGCTCTATCCAAATAGCCATTGCTATAAGCGTTATAGGCATTGTTTAATTCTCTTTTGCCTGATTGTGCAAATGTCATAGCTGCTATCAGCAAGAATGACCATGTTACTACTAACTTTTTCATTTTAATTATTATTTAAACGTTTATACTCTTTATTATTCTTCTTTTTTCTCTTCTGTTGACTTGATATCTTCAGTGTTGTCCGGTTCAGTAGTTTCCTCTTGATTGTCCTCTTCTAATTTTTCTTCCTTTTCTGTCGGCACTACTGTTACCGCTGCTATAATATCATTCGCTTTCAAATTGATCAATTTCACTCCTTGAGCAATACGTCCTAAGACTCTCAAATCGGCAATGTTCATTCTGATTGCGATGCCACTTCTATTTATTATCATCAAATCTTCATCATCTACTACATCTCTAATTGCTATTAGTTGACCTGTTTTTTCGGTGATATTGATTGTTTTTACTCCCTTTCCGCCTCTGTTGGTTTCTCTATAATCATCTATAGATGACCTTTTTCCGTATCCTTTTTCTGATACAACCAATATGTCCTTTTCTGTACCACTTACACAAATCATACCAACTACAAAATCTTCGCTATTTGCCAAGGTGATACCTTTTACTCCCGATGCATTTCTTCCCATAGGACGAACCTGACTTTCGTGGAATTTGACAGCCTTGCCGGAATGTAAACCTAACAAGACAGTGGAATTGCCATTTGTAAGTCGTGCATCCAACAAGGTATCTCCGTCTCTTACGGTAATGGCATTGATACCATTCTTTCTTGGACGAGAATATGCTTCCAAAGAAGTCTTTTTAACAATACCTTTTTCGGTACACAACATAATAAAGTTGTTGTCGATATATTCTTTGTCAGCAATATCTTTGATGGCAATAATCGATTTGATCTTGTCATCTTGTTCTATATTCAACAAATTTTGGATAGCCCTGCCTTTTGAAGTTCTATTGCCTTCCGGAATTTCGAATACTCTCAACCAGTAACATTTTCCTTTTTCAGTGAAGAACAGCAAATAATTGTGATTGCTGGCAGTATAAATCTTTTCAATAAAGTCCGTATCACGAGCATCTGCAGCTTTCATGCCTTTTCCGCCACGATTTTGAACTCTATATTCTGTCAAATTGGTGCGTTTGATATAACCTAAATTGGAAATAGTTATCACCACATCGTCATCAGCAATAGTATCTTCTATACGGAAATCTGTAGCGGAAAATTCTATCTTGCTTCTACGTTCGTCACCATATTTTTCTTTTACTTCCAACATTTCTTGTTTGATAACTTCCATACGCATGTGTTCGTCGCTCAACAATCTGTTCAAATAATCGATGGTAGCTACCAAATCGTTGTATTCATTTTGTAATTTTTCTCTTTCCAAACCTGTCAATTGTCTCAAACGCATTTCGACAATAGCAGCAGCTTGAATATCGGAAAATCCCCATCGGTCTATCAATGCCTGACGTGCATCGTCAACAGTTTTTGATGCTCTTATCATGGCAATAATCTCGTCTATGATATCCAATGCCTTTAAGAAACCTTCTACTAAATGAAGTCTTTCTTTTGCCTTGTTCAAGTTGAATTTCGATTTGCGGATGAGCACTTCGTGACGATGCTCTACAAAATAGTGTATCAAATCTTTTATATTCAGCAATTGCGGACGACCATTTACCAGTGCCACATTATTGACACTAAATGAAGATTGTAAAGGTGACAATTGATATAATTTATTGATTATCACATTAGCAACCCCATCACGTTTTAGTTCTAAAACTATTCTAATGTCAATTTTAGATTCGTCTCTGATTTCGGCAATGCCTTCAATTTTTCCATCTTTTACCAAGTCGGCGATATTTTTCACCATTTCGGCTTTGTTAACCAGATAAGGAACGGTTGTAATAATAATACGTTCTCTGCCGTGGGTATGTTCTTCTTCTTCCAAGACAACATCACCACGCATAATCACACGACCTTTTCCAGTCATTAAGGCATCTCTTACGCCATCGTAGCCATAAATAGTACAACCTGTCGGAAAATCGGGTGCTTTGACATATTTAAGCATATCTTCTACAGGCATGTCCGGATTGTCAATATATGCGACAATTCCGTCTATCACTTCACTTAGATTGTGAGGTGGCATATTGGTGGCCATGCCGACAGCAATACCGGATGAACCATTGATTAACAAATTAGGAATTTTTGCCGGCAAAACAGTCGGTTCTTTCAAACTTTCGTCAAAGTTGGGCACCATATCAACAGTATCTTTGTCAATATCTTCCAACATTTCTTCGGCTAATTTTCTCAAACGAGCCTCCGTATAACGCATAGCCGCAGGCTTGTCACCATCTATAGAACCAAAGTTACCTTGACCTTCTACCAATAAATATCGCATCGACCACTCTTGGGCCATTCTTGCCATTGCATCATATACAGAAGTATCACCAT
Organism: Bacteroidales bacterium UBA1215; assembly: GCA_002309475.1. Taxonomy (GTDB): domain Bacteria; phylum Bacteroidota; class Bacteroidia; order Bacteroidales; family WCHB1-69; genus UBA1205. The sequence continues at coordinate 7,504 of DBXJ01000041.1, read as the reverse complement.
GCGGGTGATATTTACCAAGCACTTCACCTACTATTCTTGCGGATTTTTTTGTAGGCTGTGTTGAGATATTGTTAATATCGTACATTGCATATAAAATTCTTCTGTGTACAGGTTTAAATCCATCCCGCACATCAGGCAAGGCTCTTGAAACGATTACAGACATAGAATAATCTATGTAAGACGTTTTCATTTGCTCTTCAATATTAACATGTACTATCTTTCCTTGCTCTTCCATCGTTATTTTATTTATTTAAATACCTTATAATCAAAATGTTATATTATTCATTAATAATTAACAAAATTACTAAAAAAAAGTATACGAAACACCTTTTTTGCCTATTTTTTATTCAACTTTTTTTTGTTAAAAATACAGATACTATATATTTTGTTTTTGCGTTTAATAATGATAATTTTGGAAAGATTTTTTTTCAATTCAAACTAATTGAAATCAGTTAACAAATAAACAGATATGGAGCAATTTAAGTGGAATTTTTCTAAAGAAGTGGAAGATGTAATTCAAAAAAGCATACAACATGTTTTTGACTTTCATTGTGCTTCTTTAGGTACAGAACATATTTTGTTAGCCTTATTGAAAGGTGACTATGAATTTATAAATGATTTTTTTGAATATTGCGGCATAGATATAGAAACATTTTCCGAAGAGGTAAAGAGAAAAATTACGCTTTCGAGCGAAAATGTGGAAGTGATGCCCAAGTCAATTCCTTTTTTGAAACAAACCAATTCATTATTTAATAATGCACAATTTATCACCAATGCCTCCGGAAGTTCTGTGATAGAAATTTCTCATTTATTTTTGGCATTAGCACAAATGAAAGATAATTTTGCTTCCAAAATGTTGCAAAATCACGATATTACTCCGTCCAAAATAAAGAATTACGCACAGGAACACAAAGGCATTGCTCTTAATTCTGCACCATCGAGAGCTCAAAAAGACGACGATGCTATGGATGACGACATGGAAAGGAATCCCAGAATGGACGCAAACAGACCACAAAGACCCAAAACCAAAAGCAGAACACCCAATTTGAATGCCTATGGACGAGATTTAAACAAGGCTGCAGAAGAAGGCAAATTAGATCCTGTAGTAGGTCGTGAAAAAGAATTAGAGCGAATTACACAAATATTAAGCCGTAGAAAGAAAAACAACCCTATTCTTATCGGAGAACCGGGCGTCGGTAAATCGGCCATTGCAGAAGGATTGGCATTGAAAATTGTCAATAAGCAAGTGCCGAGAATCTTGTTGGATAAACGTATTGTCATGTTGGATTTAGGTTCCATGGTTGCCGGCACCAAATTCAGAGGCGAATTTGAAGAAAGAGTGAAAGCGGTATTGGACGAAGTGTACGAAAATCCGAACATTATTTTGTTTATTGACGAAATTCATACCATTGTAGGTGCCGGCAGTGCAAGTGGCTCTTTAGATGCTTCCAATATGTTCAAACCGGCTTTGGCACGCGGAGAATTGCAATGTATTGGTGCCACCACACTGGATGAATACAGAAAAAATATAGAATCTGACGGAGCTTTAGACAGACGCTTTCAACAAGTATTGGTAGAACCAACCGGTCCGGAAGAAACTATTTTGATTCTTAACAATATCAAAAGCAAATACGAAGATCATCATCATGTAACTTTCACCGATGAAGCCATAAAAGCATGCATCACTCTCACCCAACGCTATATTCCTGACAAATATCTTCCCGACAAGGCTATAGATGTGATGGATGAAGCGGGTGCCAGAGTTCATATTAGCAAAATTGTTGTGCCGGAAAATATTCTTGACATAGAACAACAATTAGAAGAAGCAGAAAAAAATAAGATAATGGCTGTCAATGCTACAGAATATGAAAAGGCGGCAGCTTTTAGAGATACCATCAAACAATTAAAAGCGGAATTGGATAATGCCAAAGCCCAATGGGAAGCAGAAGCCGACAAGCAACGAGAAATTGTTACAGAAGATATTGTAGCAGATGTAGTTGCTATGATGACCGGCATTCCTATGGAACGTATCAACAAAGATACTTCCACACGTTTGTCGAACATGGAAAACGAACTCAAATCCAGCGTTATCGGTCAAGATGAAGCCATTTCAAAAATTGCCAAAGCCATTCGCAGAAACAAATTAGGATTGAAAGATCCTAACAAACCTATCGGCTCATTTCTATTCTTGGGTCCTACAGGGGTCGGCAAAACATTTTTATGCAAGGTGTTGGCAAAATATCTATTCGACAGCGAAGATGCCATTGTAAGAGTAGATATGAGCGAATATATGGAAAAATTCGCTATCACTCGTTTGATAGGAGCACCTCCGGGATATGTCGGCTACGAAGAAGGCGGCGGTCAGTTGACAGAAAAAGTAAGACGCAAACCCTACTCTATTGTTTTATTAGATGAAATAGAGAAAGCACATCCCGATGTGTATAATCTTCTTTTACAAGTGTTCGACGAAGGTCATTTGACTGATAGTTTAGGAAGAAAAGTCGATTTTAAAAACACTATCATCATCATGACATCCAATATCGGTAGTCGTCAAGTGAAAGATTTTGGTGCAGGAGTCGGTTTCTCTACTGCCGCTCGCCAAGAAAATTACAACAAAAACATACAGAAGGTCATACAAGATGCACTGTCAAAACAATTTGCACCGGAATTTATCAATCGTTTGGACGACATCATCATTTTCAATTCTCTCAAACGAGAAGATATACACAATATAATTGACATTGAAATCAAACACGTTTATAAACGATTAGAAGACATGAAAATTCACCTTACCTTGGACAATACCGCCAAAGATTATATTGCGGACAAAGGTTGGGATGCAAGTTATGGTGCAAGACCGTTGAAACGTGCTATTCAACAATATGTTGAAGATGTCATATCCGAAGAAATTATCAATGGCACTGTCAAAGAAAATGATGCCATTGTATTGAAATATGACGAAACAGAAGACAAAATGATTGTTAGCAGATAAACTATGCGAATAGGAGTAAACACTCGCCTTTTGGTAGATGGAAAAATGGATGGCATTGCATGGTTTTCGTACGAAATTCTGCAAAGAATGGTACGCAAACACCCCAATGATGAATTTGTATTTTTCTTTGACAGAACTCCTGACAAAAAATTCTTGTTTGCCGACAATATAAAACCGGTAGTGGTCAATCCTCCGGCAAGGCATCCTTTTTTATGGTATCTGTTTTTTGAAATCGGCATCAAAAAAGCATTGCAAAAAGAAAAAATAGACCTGTTTTTCTCTCCTGACGGATGGCTATGTTTAAATACAAAGATCCCGACATTGCTGGTGATGCATGACATCAATTTTGAACACTACCCGCAAATGAGTTCTTTTTGGACAAGAAAATACTATCAACACTTCTTTCCGAAATTTGCCCGCAAAGCCGACAAACTTGTTACCGTGTCACATTTCTCCCGGCAAGATATTTCACAACATTATCACATTCCACTTGACAAAATAGCGGTTGCCTACAATGCTGTTGCGGAAGATTTTTTTGAAATATCCAAAGAAGAACAGCAAGCTGTGAAAAACACTTATTGTGGCGGAGAGGATTATTTTATTTTTGCCGGCACTGCTAACAAACGCAAAAATGTTGTCAATATTTTGCTGGCATTTGATGAATTTAGAAAAGCCGGCAACCATGCCAAATTATTGTTTGCCGGCATGAAAAAATATTGGGATAAAGATATGAATCAAACCTTGAACAACATGCAATATGCTGATGATGTTGTTTTTACCGGTTACATATCCACTGCCGATATGAACAAATTGCTGTCTGCTGCCATAGGATTGGTATATGTTTCTTTGTTTGAAGGTTTCGGCGTACCGATTATTGAAGCATTTGCCTGTGGCACACCTGTTATTACATCCGATGTTACAGCTATGCCGGAAGTTGCCGATACGGCTGCCCTATTGGTAAATCCCAATAAAGTGGACGAAATATCAAATGCCATGCAACAACTTTTCAATAACAAAGAATTACAAGAAACTTTAATAAAAAAAGGAAAAATAAGAAGTTCTTATTTTTCTTGGGACAAAAGTGAAACAATCATTTGGCAAGAAATGATTAAACTGTACGAAAAGAATTAAAGTTTCGCTGATTTTTAGATAGTATTATTGTTCTTTTTGCTCTACCTCTTCCCTTAAAAGTACCCGTCTGCCGTCTTCTTGATGAAAGGCTTTGCGAATTTCAGCAAAAGAAATTTCTTCCATTTCAAAATAGCAATATGTTGATGCAATTTGATTGGTATAATGAGCATCGGAACTTTGAATAAAAGTTTTGTTTTTCAGATACTTATTTCTTAACAAATAATCATATTTAGTGGCACGGATAGAAAGTTCCACTCCATCTACATTCAAATCGAAAGGAATGAATCCCAACTGGCTGGGAAGGCTGAATTTAGGTTTGTCAATATGTGCCGGAACAAATAAACCTTGAAGACTGTGAACTTTTTGTTCTATTTGCTCCACACTTTGATCTATCGCCGATATCAAAAATTTAGGTTCTTCGTAAACAATATTCAATTCTTCATCCACTTGCACCTGATAGCCGAACTTTTCCGGATCGTTGGGGATATCCGGCAAATGTTGTTGCAGATAATTTTCAAATTCTTGCAGTTGTTCTTCCGTTTCGAAAAATGACAAGCAATGGGCTTCTTCTTGTGTGGTGACTTCGGCACCGCAAAGCACAAATACACCTAATTCCTGTCCTATTTTTTTCGCCAATTTGCAATGCTTGGTGGTATTGTGGTCAGAAATGCCAATCATATCCAATCCTCTCTCCTTTGCTAATCGCAAAATTTCGTCCGGACTCATGTCCAAATCGCCACAAGGAGAGAGAACGGTATGTGTGTGTAAGTCTGCTTTAAATAATCTCACTTGATTAAGTTGTAAATTTTTGCAGAAAGTTCAAATTCTTCTTCGTCTGTACCTAAGATAGGAATTTGTTCTTCGTTGCTTTGTTTAATGGTCTCTTCTTCAGGTTTATAGCCTTTAACCAAAATAATGGCTGCCAATTCTTTTAAAGAAGCGATAGCCATCACATTTTTATGAGTTTGCAATGTTACCCAAACATGATTGGCTTCTGCATTGCCCATTACATCACTCAACAAATCTCCGGTGTAGCCACCTTCTATTTCTCTATTTAATCCACCTTCTCCGCAAAAAAGTTTTAAATTCAACTTTTCCGCTAATTCTTTTACTGTCATATAATTATTTTTTTATTAATCTTCTGTTTCTAATTCATCTTTTAATTCACGCACCAAATTTTTGTCCAACTTGCCGACTCCCCACGTTTGTTTCATAATCTCTGTGGCTTCAGACAATTCCAATTTATCATTTTGTTGAAGAATTTTCTGGACAAAAATACAACGTTTTATATCTGCTTTTTTCTGAACGATATCTTCTGCAAAAGCTTGACAAGAAGGCGTTCCGCAAATTCCGCAATCCACTTGTGGCAGAATATTGTTTATTTCGTTGATACGCTTCATTTTTTTCATGGCTTCTGCCATATCGTCATCTAATTTTACAATAGAACGGGGTTCAATTTTTCCGTCTATCAGGCAATTATCTTCCAGATATTGAGAATATTTTTCCATATCTTCTCTTTGCAGCGTATCGCCTAAAATATTGCTGGCTCTGCGTCTTGCCCTGTCGGTAGTCAGGAATTTGTTGCCGGCACACAATACGCCGCCTGCACAACTTTGATAGCAGGCTCGCAATTCCAAAAAGTCGATATCTTCTATATCTCCGTTTTCTACTTTTTCCAAGAATTCTATCACATTGTGAACTTGGTCAATAGCCATTTTTTTGGCAGAATTCACCACACGAACTTCACCTGTAGTTAGTGACCAATGCAAGGAACGTTTCGACATTTTTTCAAAATCCACATCGTTGGCATCGGCTAATTCCGGAAGATAGGCATTTTGTTTAATCACACGATAAACTTTGTTGTACAAGAAATTCATATTGATAACACCGCTAATCAAAGAGTTGTCATCTACAACAGAACTTTTGATGCCTGCAATTTTGGCAGCACAAGGTGTTACATAAAAAATGCCGACATCGCTAAATGGAATACCTTCGTCCTCATATTTTTTCTTGATGAGCATGGCGGTAACATCCATAGGAGGTTTTATCAGCATGATATTGTCCACCAAAGTCGGGAAACGAACTTGTATCAATCGGACAATGGCCGGACAAAATGATGAAATAACGGGTTTATCTTCGTGATTTCCAATATATTCATTATAAGGTTTCACCAAGCTGTCAACGGTGTTTTCTGTTTCATACACTTGTGTGAAGCCAACCGTTATCAAGGCCTTGTAGATTTGTGAATAAGTAACCTTATCAGGGAATTGTGCACTGAACACCGAAGGCATTAAAGCAATGCGATATTTATAATTGTAAATTTTTTCAAAGTCGTCTTGCTTGACACTGATAGCACCATAAGGACAAGTTTGGAAACATTCCCCGCAATCTATACATCTATCGGGATTGAGCCTTGCCTTGCCATCTATTACCCTGATTGCTCCTGTAGGACATTTCATCATGCAATGAGAGCAACCCATACAAAGGTCTTCTCTAAATTCAAGTGCATGATAAAAAGTTTCGTGTTCAGCCATATTATTATAGTTTATTATAAATTTCTACTGTTGTACCTTTACCGACTTCGCTGGTGATAGTCAGTTTGTCGGAATTGTTTTTTATATTCGGCAAACCCATTCCTGCGCCAAATCCCATTTCACGCACAGAAACCGATGCCGTAGAAAAACCCTCCTGCATAGCTTGGTCTATATCGGGAATGCCGGGACCTTCATCTACTAAACGAATATTAATAGATTGTTCATCTATATCCACATAGATAGTTCCTCTATAAGCATGAGCCACTATATTCACTTCCGCTTCATAAAGGGCTACGATGGTTCTTTTGATAATAGTGGGATTTACATTTAATTGTTTCAACGTTTTTTTAACTGCACTTGACGTTGAACCGGCATTTAAAAAATCACCACTTTCTACTTGATATTCAAAATGCATTGTTGAAAAATTAAGGATTAAAATAATGGTTGCATACTTGCATTATATAGCATGGCAGAGGCTCTGAAACTCGACATTTTTGTTTCTATAATGGCAATGTCGTTTTCTTCTGCCAATTCTATCATATCCGGAGTTGCCTTTTTGCCTCTGGTAAGTATCACCAAATTGATTCCGGCCATTTCTACAGTACGAATTGTCTGCAAATTGGCCAATCCTGTAATAATCAACAATCCATCGGTATTTCTAATGGTTAATACGTCACTCATCAAATCTGATGTGAATGCTCTTTCAAAATCTAATTCAGCAGTATCCATATTTGTTACCACTGTTCCTTCAATCAACTTTAAAATTTCCTCTAATTTCATTGTATGTAATAAATCTACGATATAATCGGCAAAGGTACGTTTTTTTTTTGTAACAAAGAGCAAAAAA
>DBXJ01000055.1 GCA_002309475.1 Bacteroidales bacterium UBA1215 | reverse complement strand
CTCACCACCAACACACAATATAATTATATTTAAGTGGGTGATATGCTTTAAATATATATGCAATAGACTCAAATATATAATAAAACAAGACAAAATACGTTTTCAATAATATGATTTTATGGCAATTATTCAGTAGTTTTTTTCGTATCGGGTGCTTCACCATAGGCGGGGGCTATGCCATGTTGCCATTGATGCAGAAAGAAGTTGTTGACAATAAACATTGGCTAACGGAAAACGATTTTGTAGATATGTTGGCATTGGTACAGTCGGCACCGGGAGTTATTGCAGTAAACACTTCAGTTTTTGTCGGATATAGAATCAAAGGCATCACGGGGGCGATATTTGCAGCATTGGGTTGCATATTGCCTTCTTTTATAATGATTCTTTGTGTGGCTTATTTCTTTTCACAATTTAACGAAAACGAACACATTATTCGTATCTTCAAGGGAATTCGTCCGGCGGTGGTGGCCCTTATAGCTGCCTCTGTTGTCAAATTGGCAATGAATCAAAAAGTTAATCTCTCTTTTATCATCATATTAATTGCCAGCACATTGTTGATTTGGCTTTGCTCCGTTTCGCCCGTTTATATTATTATAGCAGCTGCTATATGGGGAATTGTCTATTATGGTTTTATAAAAAAAGTTAACTGATGAATACCTATATAGCCTTGTTTTTCACTTTTTTCAAAATAGGATTGTTTGCTTTCGGCGGCGGATATGCTGTTATATCACTGATACAACACGATATTATAGACGTACATCCGGAATGGGGGATCACTACGCAAGAATTCACCGATATTATCGCCATTTCTCAATGTACACCGGGTCCAATAGGCATCAATGCTGCCACCTATGTCGGTTATGCCGCCACCCATTCATGGATAGGGTCGTTGATAGCCACCTTTTCTATGGTACTGCCGACTTTTATTATTATGCTTGTTTTGTGTGTCGGCTTTTCTAAATTACAAGGAAACAAATATATGTCTTATGCCTTCAGCAGCCTTCGTCCTGCCACCATCGGTCTTATTGCTGCTGCGGCTTTGTTGTTGTGCAACCATGAAAACTTTATCGACTATAAAAGTTTTATCATATTTGCTATTGCAATTGTGGCGTGTTTTATCAAGAGAATACACCCGATTTTAATTATCCTTGCTTCCGGTTTGGCAGGCTGGATAATTTATTGACATCAAAATTTCAAAATAAAATGTTACCTTTGCAATTATGCAAAAATATTCGTCAAAGATATTGGAAAATGCTATCAATCAAATAGGTAAGTTACCCGGAATAGGGCATAGAACTGCTGTTAGATTGACATTGTTTTTGTTAAAACAGCCAAAAGAAGAGGTGAAAATTTTCACCGAATCGATTGACATGTTGAGAAACAATATTTCTTTTTGTCATATTTGTCATAATATATCTGATGGCGAAGAGTGTGAAATCTGCTCCAATCCGTCTCGAGACAAATCTATGATATGTGTGGTGCAAGATATTCGTGATGTGCTGGCAATAGAAAATACCAATGTCTATAAAGGGGTTTATCACGTTTTGAACGGCGTAATTTCTCCGATAGAAGGCATCGGGGTGGCAGATTTGAATATTGATTCCTTGCTGCAAAGATTAGAAAAAGAGTCAGTTGCGGAAATTTTTATGGCATTGCCGGCTACTACCGAAGGCGATACAACAGCGTATTATATCAGCAAGCATATCAAAACCCGCTTTCCTCGGATAAAAGTTACCGCCATAGCAAGAGGGGTTTCTGTCGGCAATGAATTGGAGAATACCGACGAAATTACTTTGGCAAGGTCGATTGTTCATCGCGTGGAATTTGAATCAACTTTCAAGTAAAAATGGCAACGCAAATAATACAGGAAATATTTCAACTAATACTTGAAGCAATATTAGTTACATCATTGGTAATCATGTTAATGATGTTGATAGAATTTATCAATGTTAAGACCAGCGGAGTGGGCTTGGCTTTGGTGAAACAAAAGCATGGATTGCAAATAATTTTAGCGGCTGCCTTGGGACTATTGCCGGGTTGTGTGGGGATATTTGCAGTTGTATCGCTCTATACACACGGTTTGCTGACATTTGGGGCTTTGTTGACGGCATGTATTGCCACTTTTGGTGACGAGGCGTTTTTTATGTTTTCTATTATGCCCAAACAGGCTTTAATCATGTCGGCTATCCTTTTTGTGATAGCCATAGTGGCAGGCTTTTTGGTGGATATGCTGAAGAAAAAAAATCCTATAGCCGAAAATCCTGAAAATCTGCATTTTCAAATCCATGATGATTGCCATACGGAAGGAGAGCATCATACCTCGCCAAACGAAAAAAGATATGTTTTCTATCGTATTCTCACTATTGTATTGGTGATATTGTTCGGTTGTGGCATTTGCTTCGACTGGTTCGGAGAAGACGATTCGATAGTAGAAATGTTTTCTTTGTCGCATCCTGTTGAGCCGACAAACGGACTCTCCGGTGAAAGTATCATGTTTTTGGTGGTTGTTGGTTTAACCTTGCTTTTATTGCTAACATCGGGGCATCATTTTTTTCAAGAACATATTGTCAATCACGTTATAAAGAAACATTTGATAAAGATTTTCTCATGGGTGTTTGTCATATTGTTGTTGCTGGCGATAGTTAAGCAATTTGTTGATTTAGAAGCAATAGTCGATAAAAATTATGGTGATTATCTGTTTCTGTTGATAGCCGTTTTGATAGGATTGATACCGGAATCGGGACCGCATCTGGTTGTTTTGTTCCTTTTTGCTGACGGTATAGTTCCGTTTACTACTTTGATAGCCAATTCAATCTTGCAAGAAGGCCATGGCGGATTGCCATTGCTGGCGGAACGGCCTAAGTCGTTTGTAGGTTTGAAATTGATAAAACTACTGATAGCTGTGTCAGTAGGGGTTTTAGGAATAATTTTTAAGTGATGATAAAGAAAGAGAAAGATTTGTTATTGACGATAAAGGAAAATATTGCCGGAGGAGAAGGAAAATTGCAAAATATTGACATTTTCTTGCCGGAAGAAATGCTCGGGAAAGCCCGTAAATTTTCAAAAATGATTATCCCGGCAGGAGCATCTATCGGTCGGCATGCTCATGATAAAGATGCAGAAGTGTACTATGTGCTCAAAGGTGAGATAGTGGTGACAGATAATGATAAAACATTTGTCCTCCGACAAGGTGAAGCTATGTGGACCTCTCAAGGAGATACTCATAGTGTTGAAAACAAGACCAATGCAGATGCGGAATTTTTAGCCATCATTATGAATTAACATGTCTTACAAAGAAAAATATCGGCAATGGTGTAGTCAGGAAGATGTTCCTTTGTTCTTGCAGGCATGGTGGTTGGATGTCGCATGCAGTCAAGGCAAACAATGGAATGTATTGTTGCATGAAAAAGACGGACTGATATTGGCATCTTTGGTATTTCATTATGTGAGAAAATTCGGCTTTCAAATGATATTGTTGCCGGAATTGACGCCGTATTCCGGTTGGTGGTTCGCAAAAAGTGTATCCGAGCAGGAGAAGCCTGCTATTGCACAAGAATTGTTGTTGAAATTGGAGAGATTACAGTTTGACTATATGCAAATATCCCTTGTGCCGGAATTGGTAGGATTGAAAGAAATGCTTGAAAAACAATCGTTTGATTGTCGTCAGCGGAGAACTTTTGTTATAAAAGATATTTCCGATCCGGAAAGTGTTTTCAATCAATTTCATCTTTCCAAAAGGCGTCATATTCAAAAGGCGGAAAAAACTTTGAAAGTGAAAGAAATAGGGGTGTCTGAGTTTTGTCGTTTTCATGCCCAGCAATATGAACAAAAGGGAGAAAAGGATTTGTATTCCAATAATTTATTGATGACTATATGCAATACGTCCATCAAACGGCAACAGGGGAAAATTTTAGCTATTATGGACGAAAAGGGAATTGTTCATGCTGCAACATTTGTTGTATGGGATAAACTTAGTGCCTATTATTTGCTCTATTGTATCAATCCGCAGCAACGTTCTTCGGGAGCATCTACCATGATGGTGTATGAGATGATAAAATACTTGCAAGATAAGACGCAAAGTTTTGACTTTGAAGGTGGAATGGAAGATAATGTGGCAGATTCATATAGTAAGTTCGGCACCCAAGAAATTCACTATTGCTATGCTGAAAAATTCAATTCAAAACTTTTAAAGTTTTTGTTTAAATTATATCACAAAAAATCATTATAATCAAATAATTATAAAAATAAAAAAAAATATTGATTATTTCAGTTGTTGATATACTGATTGCAAGATTTTTTCTTCGTTTTCCCAACACAAGTCATTAGAGGCTTTTTCTAAATTGGATTTCATAATGGCTAATTCTTCACGATGAGAGAGAAGATGGTTGACAGTATTGGCAATTTCTTCAACAGACACTTCTTTCAAAACACAGCCGATTTGATATTC
>DBXJ01000056.1 GCA_002309475.1 Bacteroidales bacterium UBA1215 | reverse complement strand
TATATATATATATATATATATGATTGTCAATTTATTACAATTAAAAAATTTTAAAAATTACATTTTTGCCACTGCAGAATAGGTTTTATATCCCCCCGATAAGTTCAAAGCGGAAAAACCATTTTGCAACAAAATTCTCGTTGCCAGATAGGCCCGCATGCCTACTGCACAAAATACTACCAATTGCTTATTTTTTGGCAATTCGTCCAAACGATTTCTTAATTCATCCACAGGAATATGCAATGCTCCGGCAATGCTGCCTTTTGCATATTCATCGTTGGTACGCACATCCAACAATTGATATGCGTCTTGATGATCTAACACCTCGTGCCATGTAATATTATCCAAGAGTCCGTGCAACAAGTTTTCCGCAGTTGTGGCAGCTATATTGACAGGATCTTTAGCAGACGAGAAAGGAGGAGCATAGGCTTGTTCAAAAGCACACAAGTCTTGCACGGTTCCACGATGTGCAATGGTAAGAGAAAAGATATCTATTCGCTTATCAACGCCGTCAAAACCTACAATTTGAGCACCGTATAATTGTCCTGACTGTGCATCAAAATTCAATTTAATACTCATCTGCGAGGCGTCGGGATAATATGTGGCATGCGATGGAGAATGCGTAATAGAACTTTTGTAATTAAAGCCATTGTCTTTTAATTCCGATGCTGTCAAACCCGTAGTGGCAATAGTCATATCAAACAATTTCATTATAGACGTACCCACAGAGCCTTCATAATGAGAAATATTGTCAAAAACAATATTATCCGCAACAATTCTGCCTTGCTTGTTAGCCGGTCCTGCCAAAAATACCGGCTTGGGCTTTTGTGTAACAGGATGATTGAAAACTATCATATCTCCTACAGCATAAATATCTTTGTCGGAAGTTCTTAAATATTTATCAACCACTACACTTCCTTTGGCATCTAATTGAAGTCCGGCATCAGATTCTATTTTTGTATCGGCTTTTACGCCAATGGAAAGAATAATCATCTGGCAGGAACATTGCTCGCCGTTGCTCAATGCCAAACACAAATCTTCACCTTGACGGAAGATTTTTGTAACGGTGTTTCCTAAATAAAATTTTATATTTTTGCGTGTCAAATAATCTTGCACCAAAGCCGACATGGAAAAATCCAAGATAGGCAGCAATTGTTTTTTTGCTTCTACAATGCTGACTTCTATTCCTAAATGAGTGAGATTTTCAACCATTTCCATACCGATAAATCCGGCACCGACAACAACGGCACGCTGAATATTGTGGTTGGAGATATATCTTTTTATTGCATCGGTATCCGCCACATTACGAAGCATGAAGATGCCTTCGTTGTCAACACCTTCTATATCGGGTTTGATAGGTTCCACTCCGGTGGAAAGTATCAATTTGTCATAAGATTCGCTATAAACGTCCCCGTTGGTGAGATTTTTCACCTCCACTTGCTTATTTTTGCAATCAATTTTTGTTACTTCGGAAGCAATTCTCACATCTATTCTATAACGACTATAGAAAGATTGCGGTGTTTGCAGAAACAAACGTTCTCTGTTTTTGATAACTCCACCTAAATAATATGGCAAACCACAATTGGCATAAGAGATATAATCCCCTTTGTCAATCATTATTATTTGAGCTTTTTCATCCAATCTTCTTAAACGAGCGGCTGCTGTTGCTCCACCTGCCACTCCGCCTACAATAATTATTTTCATATCAATTGTCAACTAAATTACAATAATGTTTATACGATTTTACCACTTCCGTTGAATAACGGACTGCATGTTTTTTCTTTCTAAAATAAGTACTGCCTGCATAATGTTTTTTCAAGGCTTCTTCTTCCATGACAACAAGCGATATTTTGACATTCCTCCACGAACGGGACGAAAATCCATACTTTTCTGTATAGTCCATCGCCTTTTCTATCACAGAAAAACCGGCATTGTAGGCAGCTGCTACAAAATAAGGCACATCGTTGCTGTCAACGTGCTTGGCATTCGCCTTCTTATATAAAATCGACACCAACTTACAACCTGCGGCAATCTGTTCTTCGGGTGTAGCAAGACTTTCCACGCCTAAATGTTGTGCGGTTGAAGGCACCATTTGCATCAATCCCATGGCACCGGCTCCACCTTCCACTGCCGGATTGAATCGCGATTCCCTATAGGCAATGGCAGCCACCAAACGCCAATCTACCTGATACTGCTTTGCATAATGTTTAAAGAGATTATCATAAGGAGAAATTTTTCCCTTGGTGGAAATAGTATTGGCGGCATTGTAAGCGGTGTATTTCTTCATTAATGATTGATAGACTTTTGTCTGTTGGAAATTTTCCAACCAGACATTTATAGTATCTCTAAGAGAATGATTACCTTTTTCCACCACCCAGCAATGCAAAACTTCGTCATTGATATAAAAATTACTGTTAATATGCTGATAAAAAGGAAGATAAGCATAAACCACCCGTTGACTACAGAAGGCAATATCCACCTTGGAAGAATCAATATATGACAAAACCTCACTTTCATCTATCGTGCGGATAATTTTGCATTTTACCTGATGATTTTTAAGACTATCCAACAATTGTTTTATCTCTTTATCGTAAACAGAAAATGCCGTTACCGCCATAGTGATTGTTGTATCATGCGGAATAATGTTCATGTGGTTGTTTTTGATTTTTACAATGGGGAATTGCTTATTTTGCAACAGCACAATTTTCGACTTGGCAAAGGGCTTGCAATAATCAAACAGAATTTTTCCCTCTGCAAGTGGCGAAAAATCTGACAAAAACACATCTATTTTATGATTTGCCAAAGCATGAAGACTTTCTTGGTATGTTTCAAAAACCTTAAATTGAACATGGAGACTATGCTCTTTTGCAAATTGCTCTATCAGTTTGTATTGCAAGCCCTTCTGCAAACCATGATGAACATGATAATCGGTAAAATTATGTAAAATTCCCACTACCAACAAATTGTTTTCCTGTATCTGTTGATAGGTATGATATTGTGGTACATATTGCTCGTCGGCTCGCCGACAAGTATCTTTTACACTCATTATTGACAAGAACAATGTAAACAAAACCGAAACTATGATTATGCAATTTCTCATCCTGTCAATTTTTAGTTTTTCAACAATTTTTGTACATATATTTTGCCGGACTGAATTTGTATTTTTACAAAATAAAATCCTGATTTTATATCACTTATATCGCACACACTTGAATGGTCAAGTGTTTTTTCCGCCACTTTTTGACCTAATAGATTATAAAATGTGAGTAAAACATCTTCCTGCAAACTGCTATATAATTGACTGTTAGCCGGATTCGGGAATAAATAGATTTCATTTTGCACAAATTCTTCTATTTTTACCGAACGATTAGGAGGCTGAACACCTTGATAGAATGCCAATCCGCCGGAAAAATTTCCAATCACTGCATCAGTAAAACCATCATTGTCAATATCTTGCACTGCAATTGCAGTACGAATACCTTCATAAACAGGCATCCACAGATTTTCATCTTCCACAAACAAATTGTTCATCTGTAGAGTAAGTTGTTCATAATCATTAGGATTGTATGAATAGCAATATATTCTACCACTTTCACTACCGACTAAAAGAAAAGTATCATAAAGAGTCGGTGTGGCATAACCGAAATAAGATTCCTCATAATTGCGTACATCTATTCCGCCCCATTGCTCATTTTGCAAGACAAAAGCAGGATATGTTGCCTGCTGATTAAGATAAAGAGCCATCTTGCCTGTCCTATTACCAACTACCAAATCAACTTTATTGTCTTGATTAACATCATATAAGGCAATACTTGCAAAAACCGGCAATTGCAAAGGCAGCGTATCCATAGTGGAAAATTGCAGTTCTGTCGCTTGTGTATTATTCTGAAAATAAAGTAATTGTCCTTTTGAATTAGCGACTAAGACATCCATTTTCCCGTCACCGTTTAAGTCGGCTACGGCAGGCGACAATGCAACCATATTATATGAACGCAATTGCAAGAAATCATCTGTCACCAACTGAAATTTCGGATTGGTGCTTGTGCCGATATTTTGAAAATATGCCAAGGCAGCCGAATAATGACAAGTGAGCAGATAATCGTTGTAGCTTGCACTATCAAAATATCCGTAATTGCCTACCAACAAATCGGTTAATCCGTCACCATTCATATCTGCAAACACCGGAAATGCTCCTGATCCAAAATCCAACATATCTTCTTGTAAGAAAGATTTTGTTTTTAAACAAAACACAGGTTGGGAGCATGTTCCTTGATTTTCATACCACCAAACACTTTCCTTATTTTCTGATTTTGTCAGCGACAAGTCGAAAGGTGATACAAGTAAATCTTTTATAGTATCCGAACTGATATTGAGCAGCAT
The DNA here is from genome assembly GCA_002309475.1 of Bacteroidales bacterium UBA1215. Lineage (GTDB taxonomy): Bacteria > Bacteroidota > Bacteroidia > Bacteroidales > WCHB1-69 > UBA1205. The sequence goes on along the minus strand of DBXJ01000056.1, from coordinate 8,168 downwards.
AGGACATGGCATGGAGTACAAATTGACACTGACACTATTGGACGGGAAATTGGTATCTTGTTGTACAAAATACACCGAATCGCCACTGCCGCCATTTGTCAACAAGACCAAATTCGGATAGTCCATATCACCTAAAATCAAATCTTTATCATGATTGACGGACATGGACAACATTGTGGAGCCGGTATGTCTTAGCTGTTTTTGTTGCGGCAGATAGTTTTGTCCGCAATCGTCATTCAAAGTAATACGATTGCTTTCTTCACTTTCGGAGAAATGCCCATAACAACGGTCGACAACTTCGTATTCCAAATGATTTAAATCGGAATATTTTTCCACCGACATATTACGGTGATAGTCAACATATTTTCCCAATGACCAAAATGCCAAGATGTCCAAATCTCCGTCTCCGTCTAAATCTTTTATCACCAAATAGTCGCCTTCTGTACAAAACAAATTGATAGGCGTTTGGTAATACACCGATTTGATTTGATCGGTAAACAATTCAAATTGCAATATTGAATCAGAAATATTTCTATAGACCTGAATGCCGGCATTTTTATAGGTGAACAAATCTTCACGACCATCTCCGTCAAAATCTATCAACTGCATGAAACCTCGTATTGAAGGAAAATATTTTGCATACTGCGGTTGATAAACATATTCACCATTTTGAAGAATAAAAACACGTATTTTCTTGTTTTGCACATCAAAAGCAACCATATCTTTTACACCATCTTGATTGCAATCCATTCGTGCAAACTGCATGCTGTTCATTCCACCTGCAAATGGATTTTTTAAAGCTTGCGAAAATTGATGATATGTGGCAATATTGCCATATTGAAAGCCAAATGGATAAAATTGTTGGGCATTTGCCACACCCAACATAGCCATAAGGACTATATAAAGCACTCTCTTTGCCATTATTTCGTCATTTTACAACTTTAAATGGCAAAGATAACATTTTTTTTTGAAATAGATTTTTTATTTACTGCCAACTATCTCGCGGAACAAAAGCATCGGGTACATATTGTCGATAATAGGTCAATTTTTCCGCCAACTGTTCTTGGGTAGCAAAAACACCTATTCGATAACGATAATATTTACCACTTTTTTGCTCCACCATGATATCTCCGTTTTGCAAATGTACTTGTTTAGACAAGGCATTGATAGATTGCCGAGCGGTGCTGGCACTTATTTGCAAATAATACCCTTGTTTATCAACAATTTGAACCGTATCTATTTGACTAACATCAGCATGACAATCAAAATTGTTCAAATAAAAGGTATGAGCTGCTGTAGTAATTTTGTTTACTTGACCATCTTTTTGTTCATACATCACAGCAGAAGGTCCCAAAGAAAGGCTATTAATGTCTGCAGTAAACGAAAGTGTATAATTAAAACACTTATCTTCAATAGGTTGACAATTTTCCGATAGGATTGTCAGCATGGAATGGCTTGTATCCCAAAGAAAATTTTCAAAATGGGTTTCCGCTATAGTGGCATTATTCGGTAATACCTGTTGAAAACGAATTCGTCCATCAACAGGTATGTCTTTCAAATGTGTGGAAATCTGCACCTTATTGGCAACAATATCCCGCTTTACTGACGTTGTCACCTGTTGTGCACAGATGGCTGTCATTAAAGAGTAAAATATGAACAACAACAAATACTTTTTACCTATTGGCATACATTTCCTCATAATATTTTTGGTAGTCTCCGGAGGTAACATGCTGCAGCCATTCTTGATTATTTAAATACCATTTTACTGTCAAATAAAAGCCTTCGGCAAATTTGATAGTCGGTTCCCAACCCAATGTTGTTCTCAATTTTGTAGCATCTATAGCATACCTTAGATCATGACCTGCCCTATCTTTTACATATGTTATCAACGACAAAGATGTTCCTTGAGGATTTCCGAGTTGTTCGTCAACAATTTCTATCAACTTTTTGATTAAATCTATATTGGCCCATTCGTTGTTGCCGCCGACATTATAGGTTTCTCCTGATTTTCCATTGTGGAAAATGGTGTCAATAGCTTTGGCATGGTCTTCCACATACAACCAATCTCTTACATTCAGTCCTTTGCCATAAACCGGCAATGGTTTTTTATGAAGTATATTGTTGATAAACAATGGTATTAACTTTTCCGGAAATTGATTAGGGCCATAATTATTCGAACAATTGGAGATAACATTCGGCATGCCAAAAGTATCGTGATAAGCCCTTACCAAGTGATCGGAACTTGCTTTTGATGCGGAATAGGGACTATGCGGGCTATATGGAGTAGTTTCCACAAAAACGCCTTCGTTGCCTAAGGAACCATACACCTCATCGGTAGAAATATGATAGAAACGATGTCCTTCCATATTTTCCGCCCAAATATTTTTGGCAGCATTCAACAAGTTGGCAGTTCCCACTATGTTGGTATAAATAAAATCCATCGGTGCATGAATAGAACGATCTACATGTGATTCGGCAGCCAAATGAATAACTGCGTCAAATTGATGTTTTTCAAACAATTGGTTAATAAAATTAGTATCAACAATATCGCCTTTTATAAAATGATAGTTGGGCTTGTTTTCTACATCTTTCAAATTTTCCAAATTGCCGGCATAGGTCAATTTATCCAAATTATAGATTTGATAGTGCGGATATTTGTTAACAAATAAGCGTACTACATGTGAACCGATAAAACCTGCACCTCCTGTAATTAATATTTTTTCCATCTTTTGTTTTTTATTGTAGATTTTTTTCAACTTTTTCCCAAATTTCCGACTTTGTAATGCCCCACTTTCTACCTGTTACTTTCAAGTTGCCGTCTTTTGTAAGAGAAAGTTCCACTTGAGCAGTAAGACCATGAGCGGGATGATAGGCCTCTCCGATCCATGAATTGTTTTGATATTTAAGATTATACATCACCGATAAGCCTATCAATGGAGTAGAACGTTTGCTTATGTCGGGATTGTATTTGTCGGTTCTGGGTTTTCCTGTTTTTTTGTCTAATGGATACATGAGCCAAATGGTACGGGCTTCGTAACCATTTTCGCCTTTGTAGAAACAAACAGCAGCTTTTTTATCGGCACGATAAAACTGTTTGCCCAAAAGGTCGTTTTCCTTCTGGGCAACAGCTATGCTACTGCATGCCAATGACAAGACAAACAGAATATATTTCATTATTTTTCCAATCTTATACGTGCATCAACTGCAACCACTGCCTTAGGATTACCTAACAATGGGTTTAAATCCATTTCAGCAATTTCAGGAGCTGCCATAACCAATGCACTCACTCTGGCAATTTGTTCTGCATATAAGTCGATATTGACAGGATCTTGACCACGAACACCTTCTAATATCTTATAACCGCGTAGTTTTTTGAGCATATCTTTTGCCTCATCTGCAGTGATAGGTGCCAATGCTGACTGAACATCTTTCAATACTTCAATAAAAATGCCGCCTAAGCCGAAGAATACTTGATGTCCGAATTTGTCATCACGAATAGCGCCAATATAAACATCTGTTCCATCCAACATAGGATACATTTCTACGGCATAGGTATCTTTAATGGCCATCAATCGGTCAAATTCTTTATCTACCGTTTCAATATCACGAACATTCAATGTAACACCGCCTACATCAGACTTGTGCAAGGGACCAACAACTTTCATTACCAAAGGATAGCCTACTTCTTTTGCAAATTGTAGGGCATCTTCTTTTTTATCTACCTCTACGCTGCGTTTACGGGCGATACCGGCAGCATCCAACAATTCGTTATAGTCGGCAATTTCCATATATCCATTACCACAACGGTCAACGGTTTTTCTAATACGTTCCACATCTATCTTTGGCAATTCAACATGTTCCGGTTGTGGTTTGGGTGTATTATACACTTTGCACAAAGCATTTCCGAAAACACATTCTTCCGGGAAATTGATACGATGTTTGTTTTGGATGAAATCTGCAATTTCTTCTTTCACATTGATGATAGAAGGAATGATTGGGAAAATAGGTTTCTTGCAAGTTTTCATTTTTTGGTCCAACACCTCATATACTTCCCAATTTGCAAACAATCCCGGGGAACCGAATATAACGCACATACAATCTATGTTGTCGAAATCATTTTCACAAGCATCGATAATATATCCTAATTGTTCGGCAGTACCTGTTGCCAAAAAGTCAATAGGATTGCCTACCGAAGAACCTGCAAACAATTTTTTCAATAATTCATCAGCTTTAGGACCTTCTATATGAGGCACATCCATTCCATTATTGGAAAGCACATCTGTCAACATGACAGCCGGACCACCTGCGTGTGTTATCACCGCCATATTTTTACCTTTTACTTCCGGATGCATAAATATTTCACAAACGGTTGTCAATTCCTCTCTATTTTGACAGCGCACAATGCCGGCTTTTCTAAACAATGCGTCAACTGCAGCATCGTTGGTAGCCAAAGCACCTGTATGAGAAGATGCCGCTCTGCTACCTGCAGCAGAACCACCTGATTTGATAGCGGCAATTTTACATCCCTTGTTAATTAAAGAGCGAGAATGTTTTAACAATTTTTGCGGTGCATTGATTTTCTCCATATAAAGCATAATCACTCTGGAGCTCTTTTCCGGATCGAAAGTGTTGTCTAAATGTTCCAACACATCTTCTATACCCATTTGAGCAGAATTTCCGACAGCCCATACGCTATTAAATGTCAATCCGTTAGAAATACCATATTCTTTGATAAATACAGCGGTGGCACCGGAACCGGTAATAAAATCAACTCCGTGAGGATCTAATGGAGGGATAGGTGCATCGAAAGCACCACAATAGTTAGTATTTAAGAATCCTGTACAATTAGGACCTATCAAACTGCCACCTACACTATTGATAGTATCGACAATTTGTTTTTCCAATCTTGCACCTTCTTCGTTTTCTTCACCAAAACCTGCAGAAACGATGATAAAACCGCCCGTTTGTTTTTGGTGAGCCAATATATCAACTGTTGACGGACAATATTTGGCAGCTATGGCCAAAATAGCACAATCCACTTGTGGCAAATCGTCCACTTTAGCATAACATTTAATACCTTGTACTTCAGTTTCCTTAGGATTGACAGCATACAATGCTCCTTTGAAACCACAGTTCAATAAATTTTTCAATACTTTTCCACCCGGTTTGTGAATATCGGCAGATGCTCCTACTACTACTATGGAACTTGGATTTAATAATTTCTCGTTTATCATTATATTATATTTTATATTTTTAACAATCTATTTATCAATAAGTTATATTTTACTTATATTTTCATCGAATAATTTGCAAAAATACAAAAAAAAGCGATGTCATACGTCATTATAATGGATAAATAAAAACTTTATATTTGTCTCTTAAGAATATTTCTCTTTTATTTTATTTTAATAAATTGAAATTCTTTTAATTATATTTTGTTTTTGTTAACAAGCAAGCATAAAAAAAAGCAGTTTAAAACTGCTTTTTTCATATTTATTCTCTACAAGTTTTCAACAAAAGTTCTTTTTAAATGCTTGAATTAATGGTAATATACGCCGGAGCGGTATAGTTATTAATGGTTGGTTTCACCTTGACAGAAATATTTGATTTGGTATTGCTGGTACCTTTTATACTTTTATAAAGATTGATTACATCATCCAAAGTATTCTTATTTAACAATTTAACAGCATCCACTGAAGCATTGATAGTGGCATTGGTGGTGCCATTGCCGGTGATAACAGTCGGTGTTGTTTTTGTTCCTTCCAAAATTTCATTACCTTCCAATAGTATTTTCCAATCCAACTTGTTAATGGTGGCTGTATTGACAGTCGGATTTTTTACTGCCACATTGGCATCAAACGATATTTGAGCTGTTTTTGACGCTATGGCTGCTACTATCTTGGCGGCATCCATCAAATTCAATTGACTGACATCGGTTACTTTGTCTAAACTTACACCTGCAATTTTTACGTTGGAAATACCTGTAAGATTGTAAGAACACTGTGTAAGTGTTTTTGTTTGTTCCAATACAGAACAACCTGATAGGAACAGCACTATGCTTACGACTAATAAAGTTATGCTAACTTTTTTCATATTTAATATTTTAATGTTAAACAACTATTTATTATTGTTCTATAACGTTTTTTTCAAATGGTTTATTGTCCTGTATTTTATTTTTTAATGTTAATTTGTTTCATAAAAAGATTTGTTTTGAAAAAAAAGTTGTAATTTTGCAGATTATTTTTGATTATAAAGACATAAAAAGATATAAAATATGAAACATTATTTGTCACGTTTTCAAGATGCAGTCGTACACAATTGGGACAGACTTGCATTATGTAATTATGGTGGGAAAGAATACACCTTTGGTGATGTAGCCAAAACAATAGAACAATATCACATCATCTTTGAAGAATTAGGTATAAAAAAGAAAGATAAAGTTGCTATTTGTATGCCTAATAGTGCGCAATGGGCTAATGTATTTTTAGCCATTGGCAGTTATGGAGCCGTTATGGTACCCATTCTATATGATTTTACTCCGGAAAGTGTAACCCACTTGGTAGAACACTCTGAAGCCAAATTTTTGTTTATTGACAAGAAGAAATGGGATTTGATGGATAGCAGCCATTTCACACATTTGAACATGGCCATTTCTGTAGAACCGGAAGTTTTGTACACCAAAACCATCACGGAACAACCTGCCGAATTTATGGAACGCGTTGCCAAGAAATTTGCAGAACGCCATCCAAACGGTTTTGGTCCTAACGATGTACATTACACTACCGACAATTTAGATGAATTGGCCATCATTAACTACACTTCCGGTACCACCAGCGATCCTAAAGGTGTTATGCTGACCAATAGAAACATCAGTTCCAATATAGATTTCGGTTTAGAAAATATTCCTAATGGTCCAGGTGACACTGTTTTGTCTATGTTGCCATTGGCACACATGTTTGGCATGGCATTTGAATTCATTTATCCTATAGCAGGCGGCTGCACCATTTATTTCTTAGGAAAAACTCCTACTCCGCAAATCTTGATGAAAGGTTTGGCAGACGTAAAACCATATTTGGTATTAACCGTGCCCTTGGTAGTAGAAAAAATCTTCAAAAATGCTGTTATACCAACTATTAGCAAACAACCCGTTAAATTCTTGATGAGCAATCCTATCACTCGCGGATTGGTAGCCAAGAAAATCAGAGAAAAACTATTGGCATTCTTTGGCGGCAATATGAGAGTTTTGATCTTAGGTGGTGCTGCTTTGAATCAAGACATTGAAAAAATTATGCAACAAATAAAGATGCCCTACACTGTCGGCTATGGTATGACAGAATGTGCTCCATTGATAGGCTACCACGAATGGAAAACCTTCAAAAAAGGTTCTTGCGGTACCATTGTTGACAGAATGGAAATCAAGATTGATTCGGCAAATCCTGAAAAGATTTCCGGTGAAATATTAGTAAAAGGCGACAATGTGATGATGGGCTACTACAAAAACGAGGAAGCCACCAAAGCTACTTTTACAGAAGACGGACAATGGTTGCGTACAGGTGATATGGGAACTATTGATAAAGACGGCAATATTTTTATCAAAGGCAGATGCAAAAGTATGATTCTTACCGATAGCGGACAAAATATCTATCCTGAAGAAATTGAAGACAAAATCAACAATTTAAATTATGTAGTGGAATCCATTGTTGTAGAACGTAACAAACAATTGGTAGCACTGGTTTATCCCGATAGAAAAAAAGCCACCGAAGACGGATTGAACGAACAAGCATTAATCGCATTGATGGAAGAAAATAGAGCAACTGCCAACCTGCAAATGCCTGCTTATAGCAAGGTGGTGAAATTTGAATTGATGAACGAGCCTTTCCAAAAGACTCCGAAAATGAGTATTAAACGTTTCTTATACAAATAATGATAGGAAATTGACCATAAAAAGAGTTGCTTTCGGGCAACTCTTTTTTTATTCTATTATTCACTGAATTTCAAGCCAATCAACTTTTATTCATTGACATTTACCTTTCAAACTTGCGTAATATTGCCAATTTGATTTTCTCTGCTTTTCCGCCATAGGGATGTTCCCGCAAGGGCAAATTACAACAAGTGCGACCTTTGAGGACGGTTTGCGGATGGGTGAATTCCCTGAACCCCCATTCTCC
>DBXJ01000083.1:1923-2755 GCA_002309475.1 Bacteroidales bacterium UBA1215 | reverse complement strand
TCAATACTTTCAATTTAAACAATTTACCGGGCAATTTTGACATATCCAAAGCCTGCAATTGGCAAGGCGGCAGCGTAAACGGCACCATCCTCACGCTCAGCCAAGATGTGGTCACATATAGCTATGCCGTTGGCAAAAACGACACGGTAAAATTCACCATCTACGTGCAACGTACCGACAATCATGGAATTGCTATTAACAACACCAACTTTCCAGACCCGATTTTTAAAGATTTCATCCGTGAACAATTTGACGACAACCACAACGACACACTTAGCCTAAACGAATGCTTAAACATTTATAAAATCAATGTTAAAGGAATGGGTATCACAGATCTAAAAGGTATTGAATATTTTTATAAACTGATGAACCTTGACTGCGAAGACAATCTGCTAAGCAATATCAACTTGAGCAACAATTTACAATTGATATCCCTTTATATAGGTAGAAATCGTCTTACCGAACTGGATTTGAGCAATAACCGGCAATTGTTATTTCTGTGGTGCGGCAACAATCATTTAACAAGTTTGTCACTTAACTCTTTGCCCTATCTCCGTTCCGACTGGCTATGGATAAAAGACAACACTTACGATATCCTGCTCCAACCTGACAATAGTTTTGACTTAAGCAACCTGCCGGGCAATTTTGACATCAATCGTGCAGGGCAATGGACCGGCTGCTCTATCAATGGAAATATACTCTCCGACATTTCCATCGGACAAGACATCACTTATACATACGACTGTGGACAGAATATTTCCACTACTTTCACTTTAAAGCCGATAGGATTTGTATCGGTAGCAAATGCCCCCACCAACAATTATCGCATCTA
>DBXJ01000083.1:0-1730 GCA_002309475.1 Bacteroidales bacterium UBA1215 | reverse complement strand
CAGAAGCATGTCCTTTTTTATTGTGCTAATAGCATAATAATTAGCCATTTAACATTTTACTTGCAGTTTGCATTTTTTTTTGTAAATTTGCTTTTTGCATTTATATGTAAATATGCTACTTCGAAAAATCATTGCAACGGCTATATTGTTCACCTTTTCCGCTATAGGTTTTGCACAAACATACGATTTTGCCAACAAAACCATCGGAGCCGATTCTGTTATCATCAAGCAATTAGACGATTTAATGAATTCGTGGTATGCCAAAAACACCTCCTACCGGGAACAGTCACAAAAACCCTTCAAACAAATAGATGTAAACACCGAAAACAGCGATTCGGTGATAATGTTGCGATTGAAAGCCATCACCGATGAAACAGTTTTTCCGATGGTATTCAATCCTGAAATCAGAAATTATATTTTGCTGTATTTAAAACGTAAACAACAGGTTTCCACATTGTTAGGATTGGCAAAATATTATTTTCCCATGTTTGAAGAAAGTTTGGACAAATACGGCTGTCCTTTGGAACTACGCTATTTAGCCGTGATAGAATCGGCATTGAATCCCAATGCAGTTTCACGAGCAGGGGCAACCGGTTTATGGCAGTTTATGTACAATACCGGCAAACTTTATGGTTTAGAGGTTACCACCTTGTTGGACGATCGTCGCGACCCACAAAAAGCCACTGATGCCGCCGCCAGACACTTAAAAGATTTAAGCAATATTTTTTTCGGCGACTGGGTGTTGGCAATGGCAGCCTACAACTGCGGTGCCGGCAATGTAAAAAAAGCCATTGTCCGCTCCGGCGGAAAAACTAATTTCTGGGAAATCTACAATTATCTCCCAAAAGAAACAAGAGGCTATATTCCTGCATTTTACGGAGCATGGTATGCGATGCAATACTACGATAAATACGGCATCACGCCTACAACTGCCCGATTTGGTCAAGTGGACACCGTACAAGTAACCGATAAAATTCACTTTCAACAAATTACCAGCGTTCTCGGTATCTCCTTAGATGAATTAAAAGCCCTCAATCCAATATACAAAAAGAACATTATTCCGGCTTCCAACACACCCATGACATTGGTTTTACCGGTGAAATATGTCAGCAACTTCATCTTGCTGCAAGACAGCATAAAAAACTATGAAAAAGATGTCTATTTCAGTTCACCGACAGTGGCGGAAAGCATCTTCAACAAAGAAATAGTGATTGACAGCAATGCCGAATACCGTTTAGAAGCCCGCTACCACATTGTCAAAGCCGGAGAAAGTTTGTCGATAATAGCTCGAAAATACGGCACCAATATCACCGAATTGGCCAAGTTGAACAAAATGAGCATCAACACCACCATTCACCCCAACCAAAGAATTATAGTAGGATACAAGAAAATTTTGATACCAAAAGTAACAAGCACTCCTACCGACACCACCAAAACCAACGTTTTAGACAGCACTGCCACTATTGTCAACACGATAGGTGCCGATTCTACACAAACCAAATAATATCTATGTTTGCAAAAACGCTCTCTGAAATTGATATCAATGGGGATATTTTGTTAATTGACAAGCCGTTGCGATGGACTTCGTTTGACGTTGTCAACAAATTGAAATACCTTATCAAACAAGAATTCGGAATAAAAAAATTCAAGATAGGTCATGCCGGCACACTTGACCCCTTGGCAAGCGGACTTTTGATAGTTTGCATCGGCAAATGCACCAAGCAAATACC
>DBXJ01000072.1 GCA_002309475.1 Bacteroidales bacterium UBA1215 | reverse complement strand
TTGTTTGAAAAAATAGAAGATACGGCTATAGAACAGCAGATGCAACGCTTGGCAGACATAAAAAAAGCCAACGAAGCAGCATCGTTTATGCCCAAGGCGGTAAAGCCTTTGTGCACTTTTGACGATTTCGGCAAGATAGATATTCGTGTGGGAACGGTAGAGGAGTGCTTTAAGGTGCCCAAAGCCGACAAGCTGTTGCAATTCCGCATCAACGATGGCGTAAAAGGACGTACTATCGTGAGTGGCATAGCCAAATATTATCCGCATCCGGAAGAATTGGTGGGCAAACAAGTTTGTTTTATCGCAAATTTTACCCCTAAAAAACTCAAAGGCGTGGAAAGTGAAGGTATGATACTCTCCGCCGAAGACAGCGACGGGCGTTTGGTGCTCATCACTCCGAGCGATTTGGTGAAAAACGGTGTAAACATAGGATAGCTATATGCAGTTGTTACAACGTGGCGATAAAATTCAAATAGTGGCTCCTGCGAGAAAAATTTCTTTAGAGGAATTGCAACCTGCCATTGACTACTTTAGAAATCAAGGTGTTGATTGTTATTGTTCTAACTTGTTGTTGGGAGAATGTCATCAATTTTCCGGCACGGACGAAGAAAGAACAAGGGATTTCCAACAAGCATTGGACAATCCCGAAATCAAAGCCGTTGTTTGTGCAAGGGGTGGATATGGGGCGTTAAGGATCATTGATAAAATAGATTTTTCTCATTTTAAACAATCCCCCAAGTGGATATGTGGTTATAGCGATGTGACTGTTTTTCATACACATATCAATAATGCCTTACAACTGCCGACTTTGCATTGCACCATGCCTATCAATATGACAGGCAAAGTTTTACAATCGCCAACCGTTGCAACCATGTGGCAGGCATTAACAACCGGTCAACTTGAATATCAATTACCAATCCACAACGATTTTAATCGTAGTGGGCAGGCAAAAGGAACTTTGATAGGAGGGAATTTGTCTTTGTTATATGCTGTAAGTGGTTCAGTATCTGACATTCAAACCGATGGCAAGATATTGTTTATTGAAGATTTGGATGAATATCTCTATCATATTGACCGTATGATGTTGTCATTGAAAAGAAGCGGAAAATTATCTCATTTGGCGGGTTTGCTTATCGGTGGCATGAGCGATATGCACGACAATACCATTCCTTTCGGAAAAACTGCCAAGGAAATTATTTATGATTGCGTAAAAGAATACGATTATCCGGTATGTTTTGATTTTCCGGCAGGGCATATTGAAGATAATCGTGCTTTGATTTTAGGCGGAAATGCATCTATGGAAGTATCCGAAAATGATATTAAACTAAAGATTGAACTTTAATGGCATATAATTCACCAAAACAGAGAAATAACTTGATATTGCAATTTACTTGTGCAATTGTGTTATATATCTTATGTGCAGTGATGATATTCAGGCAAAATGCCATGGAAACCTACACACTGATTCATACTTGGTCGCCATTTTTCCAAACTCCTATGGCAGAAATGTTAGGAGATATACTTACTCTTTTATTATTGTTCATAAATAGTGTTATTTTAAAAACATATCTCACCAACAACAATTTGATAGAACTGCGAGATTATCGGGTAGTCAATTATTACCTTTTGTTCTCTTTTGCATTTCCTTATACATTGAACATTGTTGCCTTGTTGTTTGAAGTATGTTTTCTATATTTTATGTTTCCAAAATTGTTGGTGGTAGGAAATACCGAAAGATCGCCCAACAATTTTATATATGGCTTTATTTGCGGTATGATATCTATTTTTTATCATCCGTTTATATTTGTAATGCTTCTTATCTACGTTTCTTATCTTGTTGATAGATCGGTAAATGCAAAAAAAATCATTATGCCGATATTAGGTTTTTTGTTAGCATTTGTCTACTATTTTGCATTTCTATATTTAACCAATCAAGGTATGAAAGAGACAGTATCGGCATATTTCAGCAATTATTTTTCTGCTTATCATGTTGCTCTTGAAAGAATATCCGGTTTGCTGGTTACAATTAGTTTTGCCTTGATTTTAATGATGCTTTTTATCAAATTATATGGTCACATGAGATTGGTCAGTTCAAATATCAACAAACGAAAGAAATATTTTATGATATTTTTCACCTGCCTATATCTCTGTGTGATTAGCATGTTTTTGATAAATGCCAATTTCTATCTAACGGCAATATTGGTTATTTCTGCATCATTATTGATAGGACTTACATTGACATTTTATAATAAAAGAAGCGTGATAAACATGATTTCAGTAGCGTTTTTTTTGATAGTATTGTACAATAATTTTGCAATATGAAAAAGATATTGTTTATAGCACCTCATAGAAAAGGACGGGCTCCCGGACAAAGATTTCGTTTTGAGCAATATATCAACTATCTGCAAGAAAACGATTTTGAATGTACTATATCGAATATCATTGACGAAAAGGAAGATAAATATTTCTATAGAAAGGGTTATTATTGGGTAAAATTATATGTCTATTTGAAAAGTATCTTTGTTCGTATCAAAGATATTATTCGTTCTCGGAAATATGATGTTATTTTCATTTATCGTGAAGCATTGTTTACGCGTTCTTCAATTATAGAACGCATACTTTGTAAAATTAACAAAGTGGTATTTGTCGATTTTGACGATGCTATTTTTTTGTTAGATGTCTCCGCCGGCAATCAACAGTTAAGTTGGCTGAAAAACCCTCAAAAAATTAACAAAACTTTGCAAAAATGTACCATGTCCATTGTCGGTAATGATTATTTAGCCGACTATGCTCGACAATTTTGTAACAATGTAACTGTTTTTCCAACCACATTGGATTTAAATACCATTAAGATTACAGAACATGCGATAGGCAACAAAATATGTATCGGCTGGATAGGAAGTCGTACAACTATTAAACATATAGAATGGGCGGCACCTATTTTAAGAAAAATACAAAATAAATATGGTGAAAAAGTCTATTTCAAGGTTGTTGCAGATGTCAGCTTGAATATAGAAAATGTTGATATAGAGAATGTCATGTGGTCGCAGGAGATTGAATCTGAACAATTGTCAAGTTTTGATATCGGTATTATGCCATTGCCGGATAACGAATGGACTCGAGGCAAATGCGGGTTTAAAGGTTTGCAATGTATGGCCTACAAAATTCCTGTAGTCATGTCACCTGTAGGGGTAAATACCAAAATTATTCAAGATGGCATCAATGGCTATTTGGCAGATAATGAAAATGAATGGTTGGAAAAAATCAGTTTATTGATTGACAATGCAACACTAAGAAGACAAATAGGCGAGAAGGGAAGAAAAACAGTAGAAGAAAGTTATTCTTTTCAAGCATTAAAAGATATCTATTTATCTTATTTCAAAAAATATACCGATGCTTAAGTTGTTTCTTCAAAAAGGGCGGATAGAAGCCGGTTGCGATGAAGCAGGCAGAGGTTGTTTGGCGGGTCCGGTATGTGCTGCAGCAGTCATATTGCCACCAGATTTTAAAAACGAAATGATCAACGACAGCAAAGCTCTAACCGACAAACAAAGAAAGATGCTTCGAGTTGTTATTGAAAAAGAGGCACTTGCATGGTCTGTCAAAATGATTTCTCCGCAAGAAATTGATGAAATAAATATTTTGAATGCATCCATAAAAGGTATGAATGAAGCTGTCAAACAGCTAAAAATAAAACCCGACTTTTTGTTGATAGATGGTAATAAATTTCATACCGACACCGGAATCCCTTATCAATGCGTTGTCAAAGGGGATGCGACATATATGAATATTGCCGCAGCATCTATTTTGGCAAAGACCTATCGCGATGAATTGATGGAGCAATTAGATAAAGAATTTCCTCAATATGGTTGGAGCAAAAACAAAGGTTATCCAACTGAATTTCATAGAAATGCAATCAAAAAATATGGTAGCAGCATCCATCATAGGCAATCATTTACACTTATTCCCACACAATTAAAATTGGAATTCTAATGAAGGAAAATAGGGAAGAACGTTTAAAAATAGTTGCAGGAGTGGTCATATCTGTGTTGATAATTGCCACTATTGTAATTCTTGTACAGTTGAACAAATATTTAAAAAAAGAATCTGCCGATGCTGTTGAATTAATTCCGCAAAATACGATTTGTATTGTGAAAACTCGGGCAGAAAATGCACAAGAAATCTTGCAAAATATTTTAGTAGAGGAATCTGATGCAGCAAAAAATGAGATTAAACAACTTCTTGACATTGCAATATATAATAATCAATGGATGAATTGTTTAAATGATATATATTTATCCATTCACCAAGTGAATAAAACATGTGGATGTCTTGGCGTTTTTCCTATAGAAAAACAAAAATATAAATCATTTCAAAAACTGATAGACCATGCTGACTATTTGCAGACAAAATACAAAGATTTTACTATTTATCAATTAGATACGTTAGAGACATCCTTTTATTTTTACCTTCATCGCGGAGTGATGGCTATTAGCGAAGATATACAACTGATTCGTTTGTCAATCAATTCATTAAATCAAGAAAAAATATTACCTAACATTGAACACGACAAGAAAACAAAAATCATTTATAACCATAACAATTATCTAAATATCAATGCAAGCATATTGAATTATTATGAAGATGAATTTTCAAGAAATTTATTTTCGGCCTTTCAACCTATGGTATTGGATATGACATATAAAAATCAACAACTTATATTAACCGGAGAGATTCATACTGACTCTCCTTTAATATCAAAATCGAATCAAATACAATCAATCTTAGAAGTGATTCCGGAAGGTGTTGCTCATTTGTTTGCCTTAGAAGAAAGTGATTTTAATTTGCTGCATAAGCAGGAAGGCAATCAGGTAAGTTCAAACAAATGGATGCAAATATTTCACCCTCAAACAATTGCTTATTTTAATCTTATAGATTCAAATCGTACTTATACCTATTTGTTAATT
>DBXJ01000048.1 GCA_002309475.1 Bacteroidales bacterium UBA1215 | reverse complement strand
GTTACCCACGACTATTATTTTCTCAACGACAACAAACACATGATTGTTACTTCCGAAAGAGACGGTTTCAACCATATTTATTATGTAACATTGGGTGGCAGCATCACACAACTTACCAAAGGCGATTGGGAAGTTGCCAATATTTGTGCAGTTGACCAAACCAACAAACGCATTTATTACCTATCGAACGAATCAGGCACTTTGAATCGTGATTTGTATGCCATCGACTTTTCCGGAAAGAAAAAGAAATTGCTGACAAGCGGAGATGGCTGGAATTCAGTTACATTCAGTCCTACCTGCAAGTATTACAGAAATGTATATTCCAATATTACAGAACCGAATATTTACACTTTGCACGATAACAATGGTAAATTGCTAAAAGTAATGAAAGGCAACGAAGACTACAAAGCATTGATGCAAGAATATCGTTTTGCTCCTAAAAAATTATTTTCTTTTACTACCGAAGAAGGTGTTACTCTCAATGGTGTTATCACATTACCCAACGATTTTGATCCTAACAAAAAATATCCTGTTTTGATGCACGTATATGGAGGTCCCGGCTCGCAAGAAGTAAAAAATTCTTTGGGAGAAGGCATGGAAGAAGCATGGTATCAGATGTTGTCACAAAAAGGATATATAATAGTTTGCACAGATGGACGTGGCACTGCCACTCGTGGAGATGCTTTCAAGAAATGTATCTACAAACAAATGGGTAAATACGAAGCTATCGACCAAATTGCCACTGCCAAATATTTAAAATCACTTCCCTACGTTGACGGCGACAGAATCGGCATTTGGGGATGGAGTTTTGGCGGCTATCTTTCCAGTTTGGCAATGTTTAAAGGTGAAGGTATTTTCAAAATGGCCATTGCCGTTGCACCTGTCACCACTTGGCGTTACTACGACAATATATACACCGAAAGATTTTTGCAGACACCACAAGAAAATCCTACCGGTTATGATGACAACTCCCCTATCACCCATGCAAGCAAATTAAAAGGCAACTACTTATTGATTCACGGACTAACAGACGACAATGTTCATTTCCAAAACAGTGTGGATTTGGTAACTGCTTTGAACAAGGCCGACAAACAATATGAACAATATTTCTATCCGAATAAAAATCACGGCATCTATGGTGGCAACACACGTTATCACTTATATACCAAATTGACCGATTTTATTTTGAAGAACCTATAAGATGATTCCTTTTGACAAGATTCCCTCACCTTGCTATGTTCTCAATGAGGAAGCATTAGAAGCCAACCTCCGAATATTGGATTTAGTACAAAAGGAGGCAAATGTAAAAATTATTTGTGCATTAAAGGGATTTGCCTTTTGGTATTCATTTCCCATGGTGGCACACTATCTAAGCGGTGCCACGGCCAGCTCGCTCAACGAGGCTTTGCTCATCAACGAATACATGGGAAAAGAAGCCCATACTTATTGTCCTGTATATACAGACAATGAATTTGAACACCTATTGCAGTTGAGTTCGCATCTCACCTTTAACTCACTTTCTCAATATGAGAAACTGCTACCTAAATATTTTGCTTTCAACAAACATGTTTCTTTAGGTTTGAGAATCAATCCTGAATATGCTGAAGTAAAAACCGACCTTTACAATCCTGCCATTGAAGGCTCAAGACTCGGCATCCGCAGACACCAGTTGGGCAACCAATTGCCGCCTCATATTGAAGGACTACACATGCATGCATTGTGTGAAAACGATAGTTTTACCCTTGAACGCACCTTGAAGGCTTTGGAAGAAAAATTTGCCGACTTGATAGCACAAGCCCAATGGCTGAACTTGGGAGGAGGACACCTTATCACACAAGAAGGCTACAATGTGGAACATTTGGTCTCTCTACTGAAAGACTTGCATTTGCGATATCCAAATTTGAAAGAAATAATTTTGGAGCCCGGAGAAGCAGTTGGCTGGCAAACAGGAGTTTTGGTATCTGAAATACAAGATATTATACCTTGTAAGAATTTTAGCATTGCCATGTTGGATACCTCTTTTGCATGCCACATGCCCGATTGTTTGGAAATGCCCTACAAACCTCATATTTGGGGAGCAAAAGATGCTACAAGCGGCGACCCGTATATTTATAGAATGGGAGGCAACTCTTGTCTTGCAGGAGACTTTATGGGTATGGGCGACTATGCTTTTGACCATCCACTGCAAATCGGAGAACGAATTATTTTTGACGACATGATACACTACACCATGGTAAAGACAACTTTTTTCAATGGTGTAAAACATCCTAATATTGCTGTTTGGACCAAAGATGGTGAATTTGTTATGCTCAAACAATTTACCTATGATGACTACAAAAACAAACTTTCGTAAACAATTGAACCGACAGCAACAAAACAAGCGAATGGATAGTATCGGTTTGTTGCTCATTCCTATTCTGACTATCTTGCTGGGTTGGGGATTGCATGTTTTAATCGGTCAACCATTTTTGCTGACATTTCCTTTTAACGGCATTTTTATCGCGAGCATCATTCTAATGAGTAGTATCGCCTATTTTTTGATGCGAAAATTTTCTTCCACCACTTGGTTGGACGATTCTTTCAGTATTACCACATTAGGACTTACTTGGATATTGATGCTGTTGTTATTTACATTTTTTCCGGAAGATATTAGCCGGCATCACGTTACAAATATTGAAAACATCCATTTAAGTTGGACTGCTATTCTAATGGCAATCATTTCCATTGTGTTTTTCACTTTTAAAATCATTCATCGAATCACTGAAAAACGTTGGGAGCCATTGCTGAAAACCCTATTTTTTGATATGGGACTTATTTTAGCCGTTTTTTATATCTTTTTTGCCGTCAACGACCGACATGAAACCAAATTATTTGTTCATGAACAATACCAAACTTTTTTGACCGGCGGAGACCAAATAAAACTCATGGAGAGCCAATCATCAGGACAAAATCCAATGGCGACTATCAATATCTTGGACTCTCATTTGCACACCGACACAACTGTCAGCATTTTTGTAAATCACCCGTTTAGATACAAAGGTTGGAATATTTTATTGTACGATATTCCGTCAAAACAACCATGGATACAACTACAATTGGTATACGACCCATGGCAACTTGCGTTCTACATGGCAGCAGCACTTTTCTTCTTACAAATAGGAATCATTATGCTAATCCCAGTCTTCAAAAACAGGAAAAAACAATCTTGATTTCTCTAAATATCGCTGATTGATAGCATATTCTAAAACTCCTTGCTGATAGTCGGGCATTTGAGCCAAGGTCATTCCAAAGGGATCTATAATTTGTGTTTGCCCTTTGTGTTCATTGTCATAGCCATCTTTCCCGATTCTATTTACAGCAAACACATACGCTTGATTTTCAATGGCTCTTGTCGTCAATAAAGTTTGAAATGCATCTGCCCTTACCGATGGAAAATTGGCAATAACGATAAGAATATCGTATAAGAATTTTTTATTTTTGGCATCATATTCATTCCGACACCATTTGGGAAAACGTATATCGTAACATATCAAGGGCATCATATTCCAAGCATGAAACTGCACTGCTGACTTATTGTGACCTGCTGTTAAATAAGTTTTCTCACAACCGAAATACAAATGTCGTTTGTCATAAGTATAAACTATTTCTCCATTGAATATCCAAAACAAACGATTATATATGCTGGTATTTTCTTTAATAGGAACAGAGCCTATCACCACGGCATGATATTGCAAGGAAATATCTTTCATAAATTGAACACTCATTCCCTGCATAGTTTCTGCATGACTGACAATATCTTCAGAAAACCCGCACGAAAACATTTCCGGCAAGACTATCAAATCCGGCTGTTGCCGCATTTGAGCCAACAAAGCACGGTCGTTGGCAAAATTTTTCTGCTTATCGGCACTATCTATATCCGACTGCACCAAGCAAATGTTGATATTGGTATTTGTTTCCATTTCTGTTTATGAAATAGCAAAGGTAGCATTTTTTCTACAAAAATAGTCATTTTAAATGACAAAAAAAGCGAGAGTAAACTCTCGCTTGATCATTTTTATGTCAATCGTTTATTTTTTAAAATAACGATTGTAAAGTCCTTCAAAGCCTTTGCCATGACGGGCTTCGTCTTTTGCCATTTCATGAACAGTATCGTGAATAGCATCTAAGTTTTGTTTTTTTGCCTCTGTTGCGATACGCATTTTGTCTTCGCAGGCACCGGCTTCGGCTACCATACGTTTTTCAAGATTTGTTTTGGTATCCCAAACAACTTCTCCCAACAATTCTGCAAATTTTGCACAATGTTCGGCTTCTTCCCAAGCGTAACGTTTAAATGCTTCGGCGATTTCCGGATAACCTTCTCTATCGGCTTGACGGCTCATGGCTAAATACATGCCGACTTCAGTAGCTTCGCCCATAAAATGGGCATTTAAATCTTTTTTCATGGCATCGCTTGTATCCTTTGCAATACCAATCACATGTTCTGTTACAAATGACAATCCTGCATTTTCGTCAATCACTTTCCATTCTACTTTTTGTCTACATTGTGGACATGTTTCCGGAGCTGTTTCACCTTCATGTACATAGCCGCATATCGGGCATACAAATTTCTTTTTCATATTCAAATTTATTATTTGTTATTAACTATTTTTAATGAGTTCTATTTATGAATGCAAGTGTAGCACTTTTTTTTCAATGATACTACAAAAATTTCAATTATTTTGTATAAAAATCTATTACCTCCTGAATGGCTTGCCTACAAACTGGACAAAAATCAGGTTTGGTATTGGTTCTCATACGACAATCTTGTGTCGGGCGATAGACACCTTTCATACTATAGCCAGCCCCCTCAAAAAGTCCTATTTTGTCTTTGTATTCTGCGGTTGCAGGTGTTGGTTTTGGTGTGCTTGATTTAATTTGTTTTTCCCATTTTCCCTTAAAATTATGCAAAGTAGTAATATTTTTCTCCCATGGTTCCACATCTTTGGGATACATAGGAATAGCTTCAAACTCATAAGCATATTCGTCTGCCAATCCGGCAAAACTATGACCAAATTCGTGTACCACCACCGGCTTGTACATACTATGATGAGTCATAGAAAGATTGTAGGAATTCAATATTCCGCCACCGCCATAGTTATTGGTATTTACCAAAACAATAATATGTTCGTATGGCGTGCCTGCCAATACATTATGCAAATCTTTCAATGCCAAAGTAGTTAAATATCTATCACTATAAAAGGTATTGAAATGAGAATGGAGAACTGTATTTTTCCATATACCTTTGCCGGGAATACTCGGTCCAGATTCTTGTGAAACCGATTTTACCGCAATAATATTAAATTTATCCCGATTTGATTTAAAAGGTTCGTGAGCAAACAAGGCTTCTACCGCCACTCTTACATCCTCCATAAAAATATTCATTTCTGATTCGGTATAGGCCTCCGCTACAAAAGCAATATGAATACAATGATTTTCATCTTTGGCTTGTTGTACCACTTCAAAAGGTGTTGTTTGTTCGCCAATTTGATGAATAAGTATATCAGTCGGCACAACAGTATGTGTCATTGTAGCCATAATCTCTCTACGATTGTTATATAAATTGACAGTTACATCTACTGTATCTTTTGGCATGGGCACCAAATACACATTTTCAAATGAACGTTGCACTATTTTTGCCTCATCGTTAGACAGCCATTCTTGAAAAAGTGTTGAAAAAGAATTTTTATATATAACATGTTCACTATTATGTTCTTTTACAATAATTTGACCATTGCCTTCCATGGGAACTTCTGACAAATGAGACCTTTTCCCATACCAATGTGGCATCATATTCAACTGATCTAAAAAAATATGCTGTGCATGCACATCTCCGGAAAAAGTATAGTCGATTCTTAAGGTTTTGTCGATGAAATAATCGTCAAATTTTTGTGCCTGACTGTTGATTACCAACACAAAAAACAAAGTAAAAAATATACTCAA
Source organism: Bacteroidales bacterium UBA1215 (assembly GCA_002309475.1). Taxonomy (GTDB): domain Bacteria; phylum Bacteroidota; class Bacteroidia; order Bacteroidales; family WCHB1-69; genus UBA1205. Next base: position 1,706 of record DBXJ01000048.1, on the reverse strand, counting down.
TGCTTTCATATCATTAGATTTATTTGATAAATATTGAGCGAAATTACTAAAAAAAACAATACGAATTGACATTTAAAGTGAATTTATCTCTATTTTTTCTTACAATAATCTTGTAGAAGCCACGTTTATATGCTATAAGATGGAAAACTATGACGAACAAAATAAAAATTCTTTGGGCAGATGATGAAATAGACTTACTAAAACCACACATCATCTTTTTAGAACAAAAAGGTTATGACGTTACCACTGTAAAAAGCGGTAATGAAACATTAGAAGAACTTGAAAAACAGATATTTGACATTGTTTTTTTGGATGAAAACATGCCGGGGCTAACCGGTTTGGAAACCATTATGCAAATTAAACAAAAATTTGCATCTATTCCGATTGTGATGATTACCAAAAGTGAAGAAGAACACATTATGGAAGATGCCATCGGTGCCAATATCAAAGATTATCTTATTAAACCTGTCAATCCGAATCAAATACTCCATTGTTTAAAAAAACATACTGAAAACAAACGAATTGTAACTGAAAAAAGCACATCTGACTACCAACAGCAATTCCGCAATATTTCTCTCAAATTAATGGGTAAAATGGACTACGAAGAGTGGATTAATATGTACAGAGAACTCACTTTTTGGGAGATGGAACTGCAAAACAACGACGACCAAGATATCAAACAAATTCTCGCTTCTCAAAAAGAAGAAGCCAACAATCTATTTTGCAAATTTATTATGCAAAACTACGTGGATTGGCTCAATGGAAAGGCTGAAAAAAAACCTCTTATGTCGCATACCATCCTCAAAGAAAGAGTATTTCCTGAAATCAATCAAGGCAATTCTATTTTTTTGATTTTAATAGACAATCTACGCTACGACCAATGGAAAACCATACAACCTGTTATTAGTGAATATTTTAGAATAGAACACGATGAAATATATTACAGCATTTTGCCAACCGTTACGCAATTTGCCCGTAATTCATTGTTTGCAGGATTGTTACCCAGCGAAATTGAGAAAAAATATCCGCAATATTGGATCAACGAAAACGAAAAAGGCAACAAAAACGACTTTGAACACGCTTTGTTGGATGAATATTTGTCACGTTTTGGCATCAATATCAAACATTCCTATTCCAAGATTCTCAATGCAGATTTTGCAAAAAAAATCAACAACAATTTACATCAAAGCATTCATACGCCACTGAATGTAGTAATTTACAATTTTGTTGATATGCTGTCACATGCTCACACCGATGTGGATATAGTACGAGAATTGGCTAATGATGAAGCATCATATCGATCGGTGACACTTTCATGGTTTGAGCATTCCCCTCTTTTGGAAATGTTGAAATTTTTGGCAGAAAAGAAAGCAAAAGTTTTTATCACTACCGACCATGGTGCCATAAGAATTTTCAACCCGATAAAAGTTGTCGGTGACAAAGAAACAAGCACAAGTCTTCGCTACAAAGTGGGCAAAAGTCTGGATTTTTCTTCCAAAGAAATCTTCGCTATCAGCAATCCGCAAGAAATATATTTGCCCAAATTGAATGTTAGTTCAAAATATATATTCGCCACCGGCAACAATTTCTTTGCCTACCCGAACAACTACAACTATTATGTAAATTTCTATCGCAACACTTTCCAACATGGTGGCATTTCCATGGAAGAAATGTTGATACCTTTTGCAACTTTGACAGCAAAATAA
>DBXJ01000067.1:7029-14993 GCA_002309475.1 Bacteroidales bacterium UBA1215 | reverse complement strand
GTGGTGGATGCTTTGCAATTGAACAATGTGGAATGTACACAAATAAGAGCCGAAGCCTTGCAATATGAATATGATTTTATTGTCAGCCGTGCAGTAACCAATTTGCCGGAATTTTACAAATGGGTGAGTCAAAGGGTGGAAAAAAATTCTTTTAATAGCATTGCCAACGGCATTTTGTATTTAAAAGGCGGCGACATACAAGAGGAATTGCAAAAAGTACCTCGCAAAACGATAAAATATCCTATCTCAAAATGGTTTGAAGAAGACTATTTTGCAGAAAAATATATTATCCATATTCCCATGGGCGGAAAACCGAAAGAAAGTAAATTTTAAAAGTATAAATAATGGAAACCAAACGTTTGGCAATTTGTTCAACCATACAGCAAGCATATATGCTAAGAGATATCCTGATGAATGAAGGTATCAATTGCATACTTACCAATGAAGCACAGTCGATGTTGTACCCCGGATTGAATTTTACTTCGCCGGAAATATGGGTGGAGGAAGAAGACTATGACGAAGCATACGCCATCTATCAAGATGTGATCAATGGTCAGGCAGACATAGAATAAACCTGATAATTGATTTATTGATGCGATATTGCCTATAGTCCGGTAAGCATGTTGATGGCTTGCGGTAAAGTTTTTATGTGATAATGATTAGTAATAGGCAAGGGTTCTCCTTCTATTTCTCCCAAAATGGGCATGTCTGAAAAAATCTGCAGGTCGGCAGATGTTAGATAGGAAACTTCGTTGAGGTGTTCGATGTGTCCTTGATAAAGGTTTTTGATATTTCTTATAAATTTCCAAGGAGATATCTTGCTGACAACCAAACTGTTGAAAAGTCCGTCAGTAGGGTTGGCCATAGGCACTTGGCGGATGCCGTTGCCGTTATATTGGCAGATTCCTACAGCGATGGAAAATATGTTGTTTTCGGTAACGACATTATCGGTTTGTATGCTGATAGGTTGTGATTGGTGTGAAAATAAAACTTTTAGAAGTTGGGTGATATATATATAGGAGGAATGATTTTTTGAATTTATGGTATGATGAATGACATTTGCGTCAAATCCAAAGCCTGCTATATTGATAAAGTATTTGGTAGCGATAGTTTTATTGTCAGCTATGCAATCAACTATGCCAATATCGTGACGGACAAACTGTCCCCGAAGAAATAGGTTGATAGTATCCATGTAAGAGCGAGGATATTGATGTGTATGGCACCAATCGTTACCCGTGCCTAATGGCAATACTCCGACATAGATATCGTGTGTATCAACACCTGCGGTAAATATTGCATTAATCACATTGTTGATAGTACCGTCTCCGCCGATGACCAAAAAATGTTTGTTCCCTTTTTGGCACAATTCTTTAATAAGTGCTTGGGAGGTATCTTTATCATCGGAAATAACAAAACGATAGTCTAATTGTAGTTGCCGGAGTTGTCGGATGATTTTGTCCCAATATTTACAGCCGCTATTGGCCATGGCTGTAGGATTGGCAATAATTTGCCAAGTGTGTTTGAAAACAGAGATAGTTTCTTTTTCTATATGTTCATTTATCATATTGTCGTTATTCATTCGTTGTTAAGTAATCGTTTTCGTCAAAAAACAATTCGGCGGCTATCGCATCCGCGAAAAGCATACCTTTTTCGGTCAATCGGAGAATGCCGTGGCTGAAAATATAATTATCTTGCTGTAGCAAGGAGATTTTTTTTGCAAGTTGTTCTGCAAAAGCAAGAGAGAATTCATGGGCAATATAGTCCAAATGGCAACCGTAAATAGTCCGCAATGAAGTCATAATGTATTCGTTTACTTGCATGGCGGGTGTAAGTATTTCTCTTTCAAACAGCCGATTTTCAAAATTTTGGTAATCACCGTGAGTGTTTATTTCATCAAGAAATTCTATGTAGGAATTGATATTGCAAATATTCCATTGGCGACTATAGATGTCAAAAGAATGTGCCGAACAGCCGATCCCCAAGTAGGGTTTGCGTTGCCAATAGGCACTATTGTGACGGGAGTGAAAATTTTCTTTGCAAAAATTTGAAATTTCATAATGGATGAATTGGTGTTGATGAGCAAAATCCGTCAAAACTTGTGTTTGTTCAATAATATGGTCATCGTCGGGGAGAGAAAGTTGCTTTTGTTGAATAGTTTTATATAGTTGTGAGTGTGGTTCTAATGTCAGACAATAGCAGGAAATGTGCGGAATATCTTTGACAAAATGGAGATTTTCTTTCCATTGTTGCAAAGTTAGATGCGGATATCCGTACATTAAGTCGACCGATAGGTTGTCAAAACCTGCTTGTAGGGCTTGTTGTATGCAAAGGTGAGCCTGTCGTGCGGAATGAATACGACCTAAAACTTGCAAATGTTCGTCAAAGAACGATTGTATGCCAATACTCAAACGATTGACAGGTGTATGCCGTAGAGCTGATAAATATTGCTCATTGAGATTGTTGGGATTGGCTTCAAGGCTTATTTCAATGTTTTCCGCCAAACAAAAGTGGTCATCAATGGTTTTAAAAATGCTGTTGATTTCGTCAATAGACAGCAAAGAAGGTGTTCCACCGCCGATATAAATAGTTTCTAATTGTTTGTTTTTTAAATAGTTGCTTCTGATTTGAATTTCTTTTCTAAGAGCTTTTATATAGGAATTTTTTTGCTCAATAAGCGTAGAAGAAAAAAAGTTGCAATAATGACAACGCCGGATGCAAAAAGGAATGTGAATATAGAGAGAAGACATTTTATTCCATAGATTCTTCGTTGGCAGATTGTTTTTCAAATTGATTTTTTCCTTGTACGATGATGACAATTTCTCCTTTTACTTCTTTTTGAGAGAAATAGGCGATGGCATCGCTTAGGGAGCCACGGAAAGTTTCTTCATATAATTTGGTGAGTTCTCTGCATACGGCCATTTGTCGGTTGCCGGCAGTTTCTAATAGTTGTTCAAGTGTTTTCACCAAACGGAAAGGGGATTCGTACAAAATAAATGTTTCCTCCAAAACCGATAAGCGTTCTATGGCAGTTTTTCTGCCTTTTTTGTGTGGCAAAAAGCCGTAGAAATAGAATCGGTCGCATGGTAAGCCGGAATTGACCAAAGCTGGCACAAAAGCAGTGGCACCGGGCAATGTTTCTACTTCAATTTGGGCGTCAAGGCAAGCCCTGACAAGCATAAAACCCGGGTCAGAGATGCCGGGAGTGCCCGCATCGGTAACCATGGCCACCATTTGATAAGAAGAAATGGTGCGGATAAAATAGTCCAATTGCTGATGCTCGTTGTGTTGGTGACAGGCCAATACTAGCTTATCAATATTATAGTGCGTCAGCAGTTTTTTAGTAACACGAGTATCTTCTGCAAAAATAACATCAGCTTCTTGCAAAATACGAAGACCACGAAGGGTGATATCTTCTAAATTTCCTATCGGTGTCGGGACAAGTATCAGTTTAGACATTTTTTTCTACAATGAATTTGCAAAGGTACTATTTTTTTGTTAAAAGGAGGTGTACACATTTCAGTAAAATATTGTATTTTTGCAAAAATTATATAGTATCGTTATTTCATGAGTAATGTACGACAAAAAATCGGTATGCTTGCCGCAAAATCAAAGCCTTTTTTATCCATGGCAATCGGCTATTGGTTTTTGTTGCTCTTGCTTTTGTCGGCAGAATATGTTGCCATGATAGGTGTTGGCAAGCAAGGAAATAATGACACAACTATTTCGGAACTTGTATGGATGCTTTTTGTCAACAATTTCGCCTTTGCTTCTTTATGTTTGACAATGTCCTATATTTTTTATCTTCTTTTCATCAAGTGGCAAAAGATAGGCTTATGGGTGAGCAATTTCTTGCTGAGTTGTTCCCTATTGGCAGAAGCAGGTCTGGCGGTTTATGCTCGGCAAACAGGATTGCTATTAGGAGCAGAATTGTTTGTGCGACCTATTAGTGAAACAATGGCAACCATACAAAGTTATATAGCCATCGGCTGGTTGATATTGATAGTGCTGTTGGCGATAGGGTGTTCTATGTTGATATTGCGTGCTTTTGCCAAAATAAAATTGTCAAAAACTTTGGCCGTCATTGTGTCGGTGATGATAGTATCCGGCTGTCCTTTGTTGGGATTTGTTAAAGAAGGAAATGTAACCAAAAATTTAATCATCAACAATTTTGTAAAAAATAAAACTTTGTATTGTCTGATACAATATAAACATTTGAAAGATTGGGAGTCGCTGGGAAAAGTGCAATATGACGAGCATTTGATAAAAGGCTATTTAAGCATCTATCCCGACAGACAAGTGGAGGATATGCACTATCCTTTGGAGAGAACGGATAATGTAAAAGATGTTTTGTCGCCATTTTTTCAGTCTTCTGCCATTATGCCCAATGTGGTGTATATTGTTATGGAATCCTTAGGTCGGGAATGGTCCGGCGAGAATGAAGGCGGCATTAGTTTTACTCCTTTTTTCGATTCTTTGGCATCAGAAGGTTTGTATTGGACTAATTGTTTGAGTACAACACCGAGAAGTTTTGGGGTTGTTCCGGCTTTGATAGGTTCGGTTCCATACGGAGTGAAAGGCTTTCAATTCGGAGCCATGCCGGATAATTATTCACTAATCACTTTGTTGAAAAACAACGGCTATTCTGCCAATGCTTTCTATGCCGGCGATTTTGCTTTCGATTGTGTAAAGGACTATTTAGACAAGCAAAAGACAGATTTTTATGCTCCTTTGAATCAAATGTGTTGGCAAGATACTTCTGCCAATAGAGATGCTTTTTATTTTGGCTATAATGATAGCATGATGTTTCGTAAAAGTTTGGATTATGTGGAGGCAATGGATATGAATTTGCCACGATTCGAATTGTATATTACGCTTTCGGCTCACGAAGATATGGAAGCAAACAATGACTATCAAAAAAATAAAAAGCAACGTTACGAACGGAAAATCATGCAGATGATCAATTCCATGCCTGCCGACAAACAAAAGGTGAAAAAGGAAAATTTGTTGAAATTGGCATCACTGAACTATGCAGATGACTGTTTGAGAGATTTTTTTGCACGTTATAGTCATTTGCCGAGTTTTCAACATACCATTTTTGTCATTACAGGCGACCATGCAAGTGGAAGAGAACTGAAAAACGACCTTTCATATCATCATGTGCCCTTGGTGATATGGTCGCCATTGTTACAACGAAAGGCGACATTTCATGCAGTGGTTTCGCACAATGATGTAACACCCTCGTTGGTGGAATTACTGAAAAATAAATATGGTTTGCAAGGCCTTTCTACTGTTCACTGGATAGAGGATGGTTTGGATACCATACAAGAGTTCTCTTCTTCCAAGCGGATGTTGTTTATGAGTTATGCACGGGAATTTCATGAAATGTTGTTTGACAAATATTATTACTATCAAAGCGATTTTGGAGACGAATTGTATCAGTTGGATAGTTTGTTTAATTTAAAATCAGTTGAAAACCAATCTCTTAAAAATAAAATGCGGCAACACATGCAAGCCATGAAATATATTCACAAATATGTTTATTTGGGCAATCAATTAACCAAGAATTCTTCTTATGCCAATTCATGTGTGTTGTTGAGGCGTGCAGTGAATGAAAATCAGGTGCATGTGGCATCCGTTAATCCACCCAGTGAAGTAGGAGTACAAAAAACAGCATTAGTATTGCCGATAGAAGTGCATACATCTAACTATACACAATTGAAAGTGGTGGCAGTGGCGAAGGTGTTGAACGTAAACTATGTGTACAAAGACAACTTTATGAATCTGCAGTTGGAATGTAATGCCGGCGAGCACAAAAATATTGTTTATCAAGGAGCGGTTTGCAATTCTTTTCTTACACAGGATATGCAAGGTGGCAAATGGAATGACATGAAGTTGGAAAAAGTTTTTTCTGTCCCTCAAAATCAGCAACTGCAAATTGAAATTTCTGTGGCAACCCCCGAGCAAGATGACAAGTGGGACAAAGATAATGAATTGTTTTTCAATAATATAGAAGCCGAAATTTACGAAATAAAATAGCCATGAAAAAAATATTTTTCTTATTGATATCAATGATATTGCTTTCTTGTCAGCAACATTCTGTGAATATAGACAACTTTCAAATAGATACCAATGTATATGGAGGCAATAAAATTTGGGCTCACAAGGCAAACGATACTTTAGCGGCACAAGCAAAAAGCTGTCAATTTGGAGGACTTGAAGTGGATATCACTTATTCTGCCTACCAAAACCAATTATTTGTCGGGCACGAATTGTCAGATTCTACAGACGGATTAACTTTGTTGATGTGGTATAATGCCATTGCCAATAGAGAAACTTGCAGGTTTTGGTTTGATATAAAGAATTTGTCCGCCGACAATGCAGATAGTATTTGTGCCCTTATAGAAAATTTGTCTGCAACCATCAAAAAGAGAGCTTTTATTGAAAGTCAATCTGATGAAGCTTTGCTGAAGGTGAAAAAACAGGGGTTTATGACTTTGTTTTGGGTCAATAATCCTTATTGGGACGGAGAGTCTGTGGAGGAATGGACTGCCAAAATAAAAAATAAAATTGCCGTTTTGCAACCCTCGGCATTGAGTTCATGGTACCAAATGTATCCTTTGCTCAGTGATTCTTTTCCTGATATGGCTATTCATTATTGGCATACTCCGATGGAATATTCACAAAAAAATGCAGCCTTTACACGGAAATTGTGCCGACCCCGAAATGTGGCAGTGGTGTTGGTAGATTATGATAGTCCGATTGATTATTAGATTTGATAAAAAAGACTTTATCAAGCATCAAGATGAGAAAAAAATAAGTAAAAAATGCTATTTTTGCAAATTACAATTCAACGATACAGATAACAAATACTTGTAAGTAATGAACAAAGGAAAAGGTTTATTTAATCATATCAAGAATATATTTGGCGGAGAATCGGTAAATGTGTTTTTTAAAATCAGTTTGCTGTTTCTGCTGTCCATGTTGCTGATGCGTTGCAGTTTCTTTGTCCAATTGTTCATACGGCAAGGTTTGTCTGTGAGTGCTTGTCCTATTATTTTGTCAGGAATCGTTTTTGACGGAGTTTTGTTGTTGGAGATTATTGCTTGGATATTTATTCCTTTTTGTGTGCTGTATTACTATTGTCCACGTACGGCAGCAAGAATCTATTTGGTAATCATTGGTCTATACATATTATTGACGGCAGCATTAAACGAGTATTTTTGTACTACTATGCGACCATTGGATCACATATTATGTATGTATTCTCCTGCAGAGATAAAATCAATTGTATTTTCTTCTACAACCATATCCGTTCATACCATATTGTTGTTTGTCTTTGCCGGTTTATTGATAATAGGTGTAGTAACAATAACAGAGGGCATGGTAAAGCGTTCTTTGTTGAAGCCGAAGACCGATTCTATACTCAAAAGCAGCATTTATGTTATCATTCTGATAGTAGTTTTTAGTTTTGATTATTCATCATTGGTAAAAAAAGGTAGTTGGTACAATAATATAGCCTACGATCATTTAGCCATCAATCAATTGTCCAACATGGTGCAGAAGGTTTATGATTACCGTACAAAAGATGTTGATATGGGTTTCGATTTACAATATTCAAAAGAATATCGCGATATGAATCCGCATAAAAATTTTGTAGATTTACAATATCCGTTTTATCATTTGTGTAGTGATGAAGATGTGTTAGGAGATCTGTTGCAGCCGACTTCAGATGGACAATTGCCTAATTTTGTATTTGTCATTGTAGAAAGCATGGGGCAGCATTATACAGGCGAACCCGAACCGTCAGTCCCTTTAATGCCGTTTGTAGAATCGCTGAAGGATAGTGGATTGTATTGGAAAAATTGTCTGTCAACAGCAGAAAGAACCTTTGCCGCAGTTCCAAGTATTTTTGCTTCCGCCCCACATGGAACACATGGCTTTGCCAATCAATGGCATCCTATTCC
>DBXJ01000067.1:0-6859 GCA_002309475.1 Bacteroidales bacterium UBA1215 | reverse complement strand
GATACCTATCAATTGGCATTGAAACATAAACAAGCAAACGATAAAAAGCCCTTTGTTGATATTTATCAAACATTGAGCACGCATGAGCCCTTTTTAGTGCCCGATATGGAACATTATCGTCAATTGGTAAAGAATGAAATACAAACAACACATTTTAAATCCGATTTGGAAAAAGAAAATGTGAAAAGAAATTTAGATGTATTTGCAAGTTTCTTGTATGCAGACGATTGTTTGAAAGAATTAATCAATGCCTATAGGCAACGGCCGGACTATGAAAATACTATTTTTATTTTGGTGGGCGACCATCGTATGGTCCCTATAGGAAATAGCAATCCTTTACAAAAATATCATGTGCCCTTGGTGATATTTTCACCTTTGGTGAAATTGCCCAAAACAATGAATGCCGTTGTTTCACATTTGGATATTACTCCTACTATCAATGCTTATTTAAAAAATAATTATCCATATAAAACAGATGCATATTGCCATTGGCTGGGGAATAGTTTAGATACGTCAACAGCATTTGTTTCCAAACAACAAGTGGCATTTATGCTCAACAATCGCGATATGGAAGATTATCTGCATGGGGATTATGTATGCTCCAAGGGGAGGCTGTATAAGATAGACAATGCCTTGCAATGCAATATGGTGCGAAATGACACCTTATTGTCTCAAATGGAACATGAATTATCTACTATGCGAGCATTGTTTGAATATACTTGCAATCATGACTTTTTGTTGAAGGAATATTCTCGCAATGCAGCCTGTGTATGGCGACAAAGTATTGCAAAGTCGATAACATTGCATCCCAATGATGAGTTCGGCACGGTGTGTGATAAATTTACTTTAGAAAAAAATGTGAACTTTCTTCATCTGGTTGTTTCTATGGAGGCCACTTGCAATAAAAATGTTTATCCGCAGATAGTGGTAAGTTTAAAAAAAGACGGACAGCAAATTTATTATAGCAATATTGACATACAACCGGTTGCTGGAAAAGGAAAGAAAATCAAGCATTTTCAACTGAAAAATACGTATTATATCGGCAAAAACACACAAGGGGCTGAAGTGAATATTTATTTATGGAATCATCAAAAAGTTGATTTTACATATAGTCATGTAGATGTAAAAGTAATTACAGAAACAGATGATGAATAAAGATATATTTCGCCGTATAGGATAAAATGACAGTTGTATCAATAAAAATGTTATCTTTGCAAAATGGGAAATAGTTTAAAAATGGTGCCGGATATTCGATCGTTGTCATTAGAAGAATTGAATGATTTTTTTGTCCAACAGGGTGAAAAAAAATTTCGTGCCAAGCAAGTATATGAATGGTTGTGGCGGAAAAATGCACTTTCATTTGCCATGATGACCAATTTGCCGGAATCTTTGCGACAAATGTTGCAAGAACATTTTCAATTGTCACATATTCAAATCAAGCGAGAGCAAATCAGCAAGGATACAACCAGAAAATATTTGTTGCAATTAGCAGATGGCAACCAAATAGAAATGGTGTTAATTCCTTCCAAAGACAGGATAACAGTGTGTATTTCTTCGCAAGTAGGTTGTGCTATGGCATGTAAATTCTGTGCAACAGGTGCTTTGGGATTCAAGCGAAATCTGTCGGTGGCAGAAATCTACGAGCAGGTATATCTCGCCAATCAATTGGCACAACAACATTTCAATCATACTTTGAGTAATATTGTCATTATGGGTATGGGCGAGCCTTTGTTGAATTATGAGCATATCAATCGCAGTTTGCAAATCATCACCGGCAAAGAAGGCATGGAAATGTCACCAAGTAGAATCACTTTGTCAACAGTCGGCATTTGCGAAGGTATTAAAAAATTGGCTATCGACCAGCCGAATATCGGTTTAGCGGTGTCGTTGCATTGTGCATGGCAAAACAAACGCGAACAAATTATGCCCATCGCTTATGGCAACACTTTGGAACAGTTGACCGATGCTTTGAAATATTATTACAAGCAAACCGGTCAACGAATCACTTTTGAATATTTGCTTTTGGCAGGTATCAACGATAGTTTGGCAGATGCGAAAAAATTGGCACACTATTGTTTGGATTTTCCTGTAAAAATCAATGTAATAGAATACAATCAAAACGAAAAATTAACTTTTAAGCGTTCTTCTGCGGAAGACAGAGATCGTTTTATCGCTTTTTTGGAATCAAAAAATCTATTGGTACAACTGCGATACAGCAAAGGGCAGGATATAGACGCCGCTTGTGGACAGTTGGCAAATAAATATAAAAACAGATAGTATGAAAAAATGGATTATCATTGTAATATGTAGTTGTTCGTTATTGTCATATTCGCAAGAGTTGGCGAGAAAATATGAATCAGGCTTGCAGAAAATGCAAAAACAAGACTATACAGGTGCCATTACGGATTTTACAAGCATCATCAATCAAAGTGCCTATTATTTTGACGCCTATCTGCAAAGAGGTATCTGCTATGAACATATCAACAAAAACGATTTGGCCATTGCCGATTACAACGAAGCCATCAAGCAAAATCCCAAATATGTAGAAGCCTATTATCAAAGGGCATTGTTTTATGCCTCTATACAGAAAGATACACAACGTGCCATTTCGGATTTGTCGTCGGTTTTGAAAATAAAAAACAGAAACTATGCTGCCTACGAGATGCGTGGGCAATTGTATCTCTGCAGACATAAATATATGCAGGCAAAGGAAGATTTTTCTGCTGCCATAGCATTAAAAAACAATTGGATACCATTGATAGGACGTGCTAAGGCTAATTATTATATGGACGATTTGCCGGCAACAATATCCGATTGTGAGGCAGTGATAAAAGAGAAAGCCGATTGTGCGGAAGCCTTTTTTGTTCGTGCTATGGCAAAAGAAAAAATGGCTATGTTTATTGAAGCGGGAAAAGATTACAACAAAGCAGTTGCCTTAGGCTTGAAAACCCCTGAAGTGATACAGGCACGTGCCAACATGTATTATTCTACCATGCAATATAAATTAGCATGGAACGATTACAACGATTTGCTGATGAATTATAAGATAAAAACTGCCGAAAATTATTGCCGCAGGGGTGTTTGCTATACAGCCCTCAACGATTCTCTTAAGGCAAAAAGAGATTTTTCACAAGCTTTGTTATTAGACAAAAACAATTATCTTATCTTTCTCTACAAGGCAGAAAATTCCACAAAATTGAAACACTATCATGTGGCTCTGGATGATTATAGAAGGGCTTTGGAATTGAATTCAAAAGGTTGGGATGTGTATTATTCACGTGCCAAATTATATATGGAAATGGAGCGTTATCAAGAAGCCATTGCCGATTTTGATATAGTTTTGAAACGCAACGAAAAAAACGCGGAGGCCTACTATTTGCGTGGCTCTTGCAAAGATTTTATAAGAGATTATGAGGGAGCTTGTGCCGATTTGCAGGCTGCCGCCGCCTTATATCATCAAACAGCTATAGAAAGAGTGAAAAAATATTGTAACTAATTGAAAATAAGATGAAAAAAATATTATTTTTTATAATGTTGACCATGATTGTTGTGGCCTGCAACAGCAAGGAAGAGCGATTGAACAAGCAACTAAAAACCACCATTGCCGACTATATGCAGCAAAATATTAAAGGTTTTACAGTGGATAGCGTCATCTTTTTGGGAAAAGTGGATAGTTTGAATGCTGTGGATTATGCTTTTTTGTGCAAACAGGTTTATCAAAACTATAAGGAACAAATAGAAAGCAATATTTTGTTCTACATTGAGCCGGAAACGCCTGACGAACGCGTCGATCAATTTGAATTGATGGAGCAATACGAAATGGTAAAAGCCAAAATTATGTCTTGTGACAGCATGATGTTGTGCGATCAAACCGATACCACCGCTTTGTATTGCTATTTTGTGGCAGCACGTGTTTGTGGAAAATTCAGCGGGGAGTCGCAACAAATGGAAGTCGGTTTCCCGATTTCAACCGATTTTCAAGTGCAGGAAATAAAGTTTGAATAAACGATAACACCTACCATTTTTTTGTCATCATCGAATTGATGGCGGACAAAAATCAAGACAAAAAATAGAGGAGTTTTTTATAAGGAAGTGGAGTGGTAAAAATTGTAAATGGTTTTTGCCCTTGCTGGTCCGACTACTTTTGCCAAATCTTCTTCGCTGGTATTTTTAATGATTTTTACAGACCGAAATACATGGAGGAGTTTGGCGGCCATTTGTTCACCGACACCTTGAATATTGGTGAGTTCTGTTTGCAATAAGGCTTTTTCTCTCAGTTTTCGGTGGTGGGTGATGCCAAAGCGGTGGGCTTCATCGCGGAGATGTTGTATAATACGTTGTGTTTCGGATTTTTTATCTACATACAAAGGAATAGGGTCGTTGGGACGATAAATTTCTTCTAAACGTTTGGCAATACCTAAAAGCGGAATTGTAGTTTCCAAATGCAGTGCTTTGAGAACTTCATAGGCTGCAGATACCTGACCTTTGCCTCCATCCACTACTATTAAATCGGGTAAAGGCTTGTTTTCTTCTATCAAGCGACCATAGCGTCTGGTAAGGGCTTCTGCCATGGTGGCAAAGTCATCGGCTTGGTCAACGGTTTTAACATGAAAAATTCTATATTCACTTTTGGAGGGTTTGCCATTGCGAAAACAAACCATAGACGAAACAGGAAATTTTCCTTGTATGTTGGAATTGTCAAAACATTCTATATAGGCCGGTGGTCGTGGCAATTGCAAGTCCTTTTGCATGGTGTCCAGCAGTTGCTGTCGATGTAATTCCGGATTGGAAAGTTCTTTTTGTCGTTGCTGTTCATACATATAGTTGGTGGCATTATGCATGGCCAATTCCAACAACTTTTGTTTTTCACCCCTTTGTGGAATGCATACTTTGGTATGGTCAATGGCAAATTCCAAAGAGTAGGGAACAATAATTTCTTTTGCCTTGTTGGTCTTACCATTGCGTACTTCCACTATTGCCATTTGTAGCAGTTCTTCCAAACTTTCTTCCAGATTTTGTTTGATGATAAAGTTTCGTGTTTGAATAATGGCTCCATTGACAACGTCAAAATAGCATAGGTAGGCTGCCACAGCATCTCCGACAATGCCATATACTTCCACATTGTTGTCCAAGGTGTTGCTCAATACAGTTGATTTAGCCTGATATTGTTCCAAAAGTTCAATTTGTTCTTTTACTTTTTGAGCTTTTTCAAATTCCATTGCTTTGGCAAAATCCATCATTTTTGATTTCAATTCCCGAATAACAAGGTGGGTGTTGCCTTCTAAAATATTGATAATTTGGCGAATATTGTTTTGATAGTCTTCTTGACTTTGTGCTCCGATGCAGGCACCCAAACATTTTTTGATATGATAGTCTAAGCAAGGGCGGTATTTTTCTGCTTGAATGTTTTCTTTTGTTAGCGATAATTTGCAACTGCGAAGCGGATAAAGTTCTGAAAGTGTATCCAACAGGTGATGTAAAGTTTTTCCGGAAGGATAGGGACCAAAATATTTGGCATCACCATACAATTTTCTTCTGGTAGGGAATAGCCGGGGAAAGTTTTCGTTGGTGATACACAGCCAAGGATAGGTTTTGTCATCCTTGAGCAAAATATTGTATTTTGGCTGATATTGTTTGATAAGACTATTTTCCAGCAATAGTGCATCACTTTCTGTGTCAACAATGGTATAGGAAATATCTACTATTGTTTTTACCAAGGCACATAATTTTCTGTGGGAGTGTTCTTTGTTGAAGTAAGATGACACTCTGTTTTTCAGATTTTTGGCTTTGCCGACATAGATGATGGTGCCATCTTTGTCAAAAAAACGATAAACTCCACTTTGCGTTGGCAAAGTGGAGAGGATATTTTCTATGTGAGGACTACATTTCACTATTATTTTTCTTCAATGGCTTCTTTAAGACGTTCCGCATTTTCGGCTACTTGCAAGGCATCGATCATATCTTGTATGTCTCCATTGATAAAATTGGTGAGATTGTACATGGTATAATTGATACGGTGGTCGGTAACACGATTTTGAGGATAGTTGTAGGTCCTGATTTTGGCAGAACGGTCACCTGTGGAAACCATGGTTTTACGTTTAGACGCCACTTCGTCTAAGTATTTTTGATATTCGCGTTCAAAAATACGAGTACGCAATATTTTCATGGCTTTTTCCAAGTTTTTTATTTGAGATTTTTCATCTTGAATAGCTACTACAATGCCGGTAGGAATGTGTGTTAAACGAACTGCAGAATAGGTAGTGTTGACACATTGTCCGCCGGGACCGGAAGCACAATAAGTATCTTTTCTAATGTCGCTTTGTTTCAAGTCTATGTCAAATTCGTCAGCCTCCGGTAGTATGACTACCGAAGCAGCAGAAGTATGTACACGACCTTGCGTTTCGGTTTGCGGCACCCTTTGTACGCGGTGTACTCCAGATTCATATTTAAGCATACCATATACACCTTCTCCTATGACATTGAAAACTATTTCTTTAAAACCACCCATGGTGCCTTCGGTAGAGGAAGCAATATCGATTTTCCAGTTTTTTGTTTCACAATAATGCGTGTACATTCTAAACAAGTCTCCGGCGAAAATGCTTGCCTCATCGCCACCGGTGCCGGCACGAATTTCAACTACTGCATTTTTGCCGTCTTGCGGGTCAGATGGAATGAGTAGCAAACGAATTTGCTCTTCCATAGTTTCCACGTCAGCGGTCAGTTGTGTGAGTTCTTCCTTGGCCATAGTTCTAAATTCTTCGTCTTTTTCTGTGGCGAGAACTTCTTTGGCATTTTCTATGTTGGCAAGGGCATTTTTATATTGTTTGTATGCATCTATCACAGGTTGAAGGTCTTTGTA
>DBXJ01000054.1:22612-30216 GCA_002309475.1 Bacteroidales bacterium UBA1215 | reverse complement strand
TTAAGTGGTAAATAGTAATTCATCATGGAGAACATACCTTTTTTCATTTCTCCGCCATACCAAGTGTTGATAATCACCTGTTCACGGGAACTGGTATTGAAGGCAACGCAGGTTTCAGAATTCAAACCCAATTCCTTGTAATTGTCCACTTTTGCTTTGGAAGCATTGTAAACAACAAAATCAGGAGTGAAATCTGCCAACTCTTCTGCAGTGGGTTGTATGAACATATTTTTGATAAAATGTGCCTGCCATGCCACTTCCATGATAAAACGCACTGCCATGCGGGTATCTTTATTGGCACCGCAAAAAGCATCCACTACATAGAGTTTTTTATTGCACAAAGCGTTGACAGCAATCTTTTTCACCTCTGCCCACACTTGCTCCGACATAGGGTGATTGTCGTTTTTATAACCTTCGGTAGTCCACCATACTTTGTCGTGAGAATTAGCATCGTCAACAATGTATTTGTCTTTGGGCGAACGACCGGTAAAAATACCTGTCATTACATTCACGGCACCGAGTTCTGTCAATTGTCCTTTGTCAAAACCTGTAAGAGACGGGTCCATTTCGTGTTGGTACAATTCTTCGTAGGATAAATTATGATAAATTGTTTCAACACCCTTAATTCCATATTGTTTTAAATCCATATTTTATTATATTATTAATTAATAATTACAAACTGCAAAGATAGTAAAAAAAAATATAGATTGCAACAAGCAAAGACATAAAAATTTTCATTTGCAGGCATTTAATTTATAAAACTGCAAATGTACTATTTTTCAATCTTTTTTATAAATCCCTAATGGAAATTTTCAATAAACAAGCACTCTGCTACTTAAGTAAATTTTCCGCAGATCAACTGATTTACACATTCTTTCGCTACAATCAGCTTCAGCCCCAATATAGCTCAAATTTTCTGCCTATTATTTTTAAGCAGTTGGTTTTTCATACTCTTCTTTCGTTATCTCAGTTTTCGTGTCCACAATCAGCACTTCGTCATAGGTCAGGCCATAAAGAAGATAAACAAGCTGGTCTATCTTGTGTTCCAAAGCACATGTATTGGCTTGCGGGTTCTGCTTTTTGGCAGCAAGAATTTGGTCAACAAGGTTGATTATTGGTTGCTGTTGGGCAGAATCAACAATAGGAATAGGCAGCGCCTCGATTGTTGTTGCTTTTAATGTATATGCTCCTCCTGCGGTCATAACTCCTATGTACCCAAAATAATGTTGAAGCAATTTTGAGTTGAGTAATCCTAAAAGATAGCGAATGGGCAAGGTTTCCGAAGTCATTATATAGCCATTAGAAGGTAAATAATGTTGCTCGGTATCTAATGTAAACGCCCATTTATTAGCAGTTAAGCCCCATATTATTTTTTCTTTATATTCAAAATGTTTGTAGTATGCTGTATTATCCAAAATCTCAAACCATTTATAATTGCCAGGTTTTCTACCTTCCGCATCAGTGGAAACTTGTTTGGGTTTAAGTTGATTGAAGTATTGCATCAAGTACTCTTTAATCGAAGGGTACCTTTCGATATTGGTGCCTCTACGTGTAAAAATCAAATTTTCATCACTTTCGTTGTAATACCATTTCCGAATATTACGCCCTTGAAGCAAATTTTTGATTATAGCAGCATTATTAGGGTCTTCAGCAATAAGTAGGTCGCGTTGTTCATTTGTAATTATAAAAGCAGGATTGTAACCAGTTGTAACCCCGCGATATACAGACACACCTTTTAAATCTTTCACTTTTGCAAAAGAAGCCAATTTGCTTTTTAACGCCGATTTATCGTCGGTAGCAAACGACCATTCACTATCATCAAGATTGCTTTGGACAAATGTCTCAAAATCATTCTGTTTTGTCGTGAACTCTTTTATTAGTGTCTCATTGTTGAGTTTGTAAAATTTGTGAAAAAGAAAATTGTTATTTTCCACAGGTCGCTGCTTTTCTATTCCCAAAATAACGCTTGAAACAAGTGCTTCTTTAAAAACTTCGCATTGCTCAAAATCAACCAAATGAGTAATATTTCTATCTAAAATATACTTGCGAAGTTTCTTTCCATATTCTGTGTTATAAAACTTATTGGTTGTTATATAAAGCATTTGGCCATTCGTTTTATTTAGTTTAAGTGCCAATTCCACAAAATAAATGCTAATATCGGCTGTAGCAGAAGATACTTCGTATTTTTTAAAAGCAAATGCTGTGTGTTTCAATTTTTTAGCGTCAATATATGGAGGGTTACCAATAACCACATCAAAGCCAAGGAATCGCCCATCACTGTCGAGAACCTCGGGAAACTCAATCATCCACTCCATCGAATTGCGGTAAATGTTGCTTTCTAAGGCTTTTCGGTTGGCCTCAACATCTTTCGCATCCAACTCTAAACTCAACTGAATGCCTGGGGCTATTTTTTGTTTCAGTTTGGCAATTTGGTCTCTAACATTCTTTTTTTCAACTTTATTACTTTCTCTTTTATATGCCTTGACACAAGTTTTGTAATTTTTGATTTCGGTTTTCAAACTGCCATCGCCACTTATGGCTTCGCCCAACCGCAAAGGATAATAACTTACAAGCGAGTTACCGCACTTAATGTTAATGTCGATATTGGGCAAGGTTTCAAATTCTCCATCTTCCTTATAATAAGCGTTTTTCAGAAGTTCTATCCACAAACGTAACTGACAGATATTTACCGAATTGGGATTTATATCGACACCAAACAAGCAGTTCTCGATAATAGCTCGTTTCTCTTCGAAAAGCGATTGCTGAACCAACTGACTATCATCATCATTGGGATTATAAACAAAAGGTTCTCCGTCTTCATCGTAAACCATAAGTTCATCATTTTCAACCACAATTTTGTTTTTCAGTCGTCGGCCATCGGTGCGTTGCAGAATGTGCAGGTCGGCTTTTATGGCAATTAGCTCGTTAAGGGCCGAGACAAGGAAATGACCGCTGCCCACGGCTGGATCGCAAATTCGCAGCGAGTTGATAATCTGATTGGCCTCGATGCGGTTAAAATCTTTGTCAATCAATTCATCGAACGTTTGACACTGCCACGCTTTTGTTTCGTTAAACTTCTGAACCACAGCGCGTCGCAGACTCTCGCGACACATATACTGCGTTATGAATCCTGGCGTGAAGAACGAGCCGTCTTTGTAACCGTTTATCTTTTCAAAAATCAACCCCAAAACCGAAGCGTTAATGAGTGTTTTGCGGTCGTCACGCGTGAGTATGTCATCGTTTTGCTCGCTGCCGAAATCGTAGGCATCGAGAAAGCGGAAAAGATACTCAAGTACAGGTAGTTCGCCACCAAGTCGCTTGCTGTTACGGCTGTCTCGCAATACGGTTTGTCGGTAGATTGGTAGTTTATCATCGCGAAGACCTGATATTTGGCAAACTTTCTCGTCATCAGTTAATTCAAACAACGAACTATTCAGATACGGAACGTTCCGATAATTGGCCACTTCGGGTTTGCGCTCTTTCACGGGAACGGCCAAAACTTTGAAAAACAGTTGTTGAAGGTCGGCGAAGCCTTTGATTTTCTCTGTATTTAGGAAACAATAGTCACGGTCGCCTTTATGGTAGTTAACCAATTGTGATTCAAGTAGTTTCAAGAATAGAATGCGGTTTATCCACGTAATTGTCAGCGACAGGGCTTTGTCAAACTGTCGGTCGGGGTTTGGCTCAGAAATCTCCAACTTATCTATTGCGTTTTCGATAAACGAAGCCGACTTGCGGTCGGAAGGCTTAAGGCGGCAGATTTTCTTTTTGCTGCCTTCAGCAACTTCTTCAAGCCCCAAAATGTATAGCAATTCGTTGTAGAATGGGGCATTGAGTTCGTTTGAGTCGTTGCAGACGAATTTGCGCAATAAGTGCTCTGGTGATAAGAGTTTGAAAATCAAAACTTTTTGCGGGTCGGTTGTCGCTATCCGCAAATCAATATAGGCAAATGGCAAATCGGCTTTCACCTTGTCGATTGCGGGGCTTGCTATCTCATTGTAAAACATCGATGTTTTTTCGCTGAACAGTGACTGATTTATCTCAAAATCTTTATAGTGCTTCACCAAATCTTTGTTGCTCATAAACTGTTTTTCAAAGTCGGCGGCATCGAACACATACCATTCTTCGCCATTGGTTATTACAACGTGCTTCAAATCAATGTTTTTCTCTCTGATTCGCTCTCGCATATAATAGAGCAGGGTTTCCTGCATTGCTTTCGAGTTGAGATTTTTGAGCGAAGGAAATTCCGTGCTGCCTGGCCGTTTGGTCTCAATCAACACTTGTACAGGCGAACTGCTGTCGAGCGTTTCATAGATTGTGCAATCAATTCGTTCTTTAGTATTCACAAGATTGGTCTTTGCATAAAAACTGTCTTGTAAAAATTTTATAATCAAGTTTTTGATATGTTCTTCGGACTCCTTTTTCACCTTACTTATTTCAAGGGCGTTCTTCAGTATGTCCAATTGCTCACAAAACAAGTTAAAATTAACTGTGAGTGGCTTTTGACGCAGATAAACCTTGTTCAGTGCGTCGTTGATTTTTAGTTGTGCCATTTTTTATGCGTTTTACTGCGTCCAGCCACTTATCGGCTTTATGGGCAATAAAAAACGACCTTTCAAGATTGGCAAAAAAGAAGCGTGGCTTCACTTGTCAATCTCTGAGGCCGTAGGAAGTGCCCTAATACCGAACAAGTTCCGCCCACGCTATAGCATGGGCGTCTGCTGAACTTATTTTCGGTATTAATCTGTTGAAATTTCCTACGTTTCAGAGATTCCGAATAAATAGCAAACGCTATGTTAATACTTTATTTAATTATATTTCTTTTTTCTATTCAAAAATTTCCGTTAATAAATTGAGTGCAAAGGTACAAAATTTGATAATACAAACGCTATTTTAGACAGATTTTTTTTATTTATTTTTAATACCTGCAATACATATTAATTATAGATGAAATTTATAGCCAAAAACAGATACCAAATAGACAGAATATAGCTCATTTTACTTTTGTCAAATGGCGGATATAAAGGCAAAAAAGTATTCATACAATATTTTTTGCTTGATGTATCATTATTTTTATTACCTTTGCAAAATGATAAATGACAAAACAAGTTCGGTATCCATCAAAACATTAGGTTGCAAACTGAATTTTTCAGAAAGTGCCACCATAGAACAAAAACTTGCACAAAAAGGTTTTGTTATCAAAACCGGTTACCAGGCAGCAGACTGCTACATTATTAATAGTTGTGCGGTGACAGAAAATTCCGAAAAAAAATGTCGTCAACTCATTCATCGCCTAAAGCAAATCAATCCACAAAGCAAAATAATCATCATTGGCTGCTATGGAGCCTTAAAACATTCTGAATTGTTACAAAATCAGGTGGATATGATTTTAGGCAACAATGACAAAATGCAAGTGGTGGACTATTTGGAACAAATTTTTCATCACAACCCGCAAGCCATAGAAAAACTGCCCAAAGACAGTTTCTTTTCTGCCTATTCGCTACACGAACGCACACGGTCGTTTTTAAAAATCCAAGATGGTTGCGATTATCATTGTACCTATTGCACCGTGTGGAAGGCTCGGGGAAACAGTCGCAGTGACAGTATAGAAAATGTGGTCAACAATGCCAAAAAAATTGTTGCCAACGATATCAAAGAAATTATTCTTTCCGGTGTCAATATCGGCGATTTTCGCACGGAAAAAGGTGAAAATTTTTATCAATTGCTGCAACAATTGGTACAAGTGGAAGGTTTGGAAAGAATCAGAATTTCGTCGATAGAACCCAATCTTTTAACACAGGAAATTATAGACTTGGCCGGCGAAAATCACAAGATACTCCCCCACTTTCACATTCCGCTGCAATCGGGCAACAACCGCATTCTTTCTTTGATGCGAAGAAAATATCAAAGAGAGTTTTTTGCCGACAAAATCCAGCAGGTGAAAGCATGTTTGCCGCATGCCTGCATTGCCGCCGATGTTATTGTGGGCTTCCCGACCGAAACAGAAGACGACTTTGAAGACACATACCAATTCCTTGACAGCATTCCGGTGAATATGTTGCATATTTTCCCCTATTCGCAGCGACCCGATACCATTGCCGCCAATATGGAAGGACAAATCTCTCAAGGAGTCAAAAATCAACGTGTCAAAAAACTGATAGCATTATCCGACAAGAAGAAATTAGCCTTTTATCAAGAAAATCAAGGAAAAACCTATCCTGTTTTGGTAGAACACAAAAAAGAAAACGGATTCTTGTATGGATTTACCCCTAATTATATAAAGGTAAAATTCCCCTATCAATCCCATATTGCCAATCAAATTATCAGTGTTACATTAAGTCAATTAGATAGCAACAACATATATATAACTAAATAACAATATTATGTCAAAAGAAAACGAAGCTATTTCAGTCAATATTATCAATGAAGGAACACATGTTAAAGGAGATATTAACACCGATAGCGACATTCGTTTTGATGGAAAATTGGAAGGTGATCTCACATCGGCATTAAAAGTCGTAACCGGCAGTCAAAGTTCTATTATCGGCAATATTGTCTGCACCGACGGCGACATTTCCGGCATAGTGCAAGGCAATGTTTCTGTCAAAGACACACTTACACTGAAATCGACTGCCAAAGTTACCGGAGATATCATTGCAAAAAAACTTATAATAGAGCCGGATGCCTATCTGTCCGGACATTGCTCTATGACTATTGAATAATATGGATAAAAAACGACCTCCCGCACACGATTACGTCCGCTATACCTCTTTGGGCATACAAATGGTGGTAATTGTATGTTTTTTTGTGTTTATAGGTTATAAATGTGACCATTGGCTGAATTTACAACTGCCTGTTTGCACGCTCGTTTTTTCTCTATTCGGCATCGGTATCAGCATATATATTGCAATAAAAGATTTTTTATCAAAAAAATAACTCAATTATTGGCAAAAAAATAAAACGATTTTGTATTTTTGCAGTCCTAAAAAAGCGGAAAAATGTTCAAGATTTTGTACACGAAATATTTAAAAAAGCTATTGATTTTCAGCATAATAATTGCAGTTATCTACATCATCTTACGTTTGGCTGCACCGGGAATAGTATCAAAAAATCTTCCATTTTTGATAATTGTATTTCTGATAATTAATGCTATTGTACATTATATTGTTGTCAAAACCGATGTACAACGCATGGAATTTAAACCCGATGAAAATCTTTCCAAAGAAGAACAAATGAAACAACTCACCAATATAGAACGAAAATTCATTACTCACTATATGCTACTTACAACTGTCAAATTGTTGGGATTTTTAGTGCTATTGGTACTTTATGCCATGTTAAATAGACCTGATTTTCTGCTATTTGCTTCCAATTTTTTGGTTTTGTATGTTTTGTATAGTGTTTTTGAAATCATTTATATCAAAAAACCTGTTGTAAGAAATTAATCAATTCAAAAAAATATAAAAAATGCCAAAAATTTCAAATAAAGGCAATGCAATGCCTTCATCACCAATCAGAAAATTAGTCCCTTTTTCTGACGAAGCAAAAAAAAGAGGTGTTCATGTATATCACCTCAATATAGGACAACCGGACATAGAAACTCC
>DBXJ01000054.1:17641-22489 GCA_002309475.1 Bacteroidales bacterium UBA1215 | reverse complement strand
ATTGTTACCAATGGAGGTTCGGAAGGAATATTGTTTGCTTTCAATGCCTGTTTGGACCCCGGTGACGAAGTTATCATACCGGAACCATTTTATGCCAACTACAATGGATTTGCAGTAACAAGTGGTGCCATAGTAAAACCTATCATCTCCAAAATTGACAATGGATTCGCATTGCCACCTATTGAAGAATTTGAAAAAGCCATCACTCCAAAAACCAAAGCCATCATGATTTGCAATCCTAACAACCCTACCGGATATCTTTATTCCAAAGAGGAGTTGGAGACTTTGGCAGAAATAGTAAAAAAACACGATTTATTCTTGTTCTCAGACGAAGTTTATCGTGAATTTGCATACGACAACAATCAAGTATATTCTGTTATGCATTTGAAAGGAATAGAACAAAATGTAGTTTTATTAGATTCTGTTTCAAAACGTTACAGTGCTTGTGGTGCTCGTATCGGTATGTTTGTCACCAAAAACAAAGAAGTGTATTCTACAGCAATGAAATTGGCTCAAGCCAGATTGAGTCCTCCAACATTCGGCCAAATATTCTCAGAAGCTGCCATCGATACGCCAAAAGAATATTTTGATGCAGTTTTAAAAGAATATGTTGCAAGAAGAAATGTTGTTGTAGAAAGCATCAACAAAATGCCGGGTTGTTTCTGCCCTAATCCAAAGGGTGCATTCTATGCAGTAGCCCGTTTGCCGATTGACAATTCTGACAGATTCTGCCAATGGTTGTTGGAAGATTTCAACTACAATATGGAAACAGTCATGTTGGCACCTGCCACAGGTTTCTATTCTGCAAAAGGCAAAGGAGTTGACGAAGTCAGAATTAGTTACTGTTTGAATGTTAACGATTTGAAAGCAGCAATGAAATGCTTGGAAGAAGCTTTGAAAGTTTATCCGGGCAGAAAATAGTTTTTCATTTGATTATTTTATTGGTTAAAAAAAAGAGTGGCACCCCCACTCTTTTTCTTTTTTATAAAATTTCACACTCATATAGTATGATATTTAAAATTTGATTATTTTTGCAAAATAAAAAGATACCATAAACTTTGAGCAAGAAAAAGTTTTCTATACATAGCATAGTAAGTAGCTTGAGCAATATGAACGAATATTGGTCGTGTGCTTTTCTATATGCAATCACCATACTGATAATCAAATTGGCAGAATGGATCAATATGCCTGCTATAGATGGTGTTAGTATGGGCAATATTTTACTTAGAGCCCTTACCTACAATTTGATAGTAGTTTCATGGATTGTCATAGCGGGAGTTATGGTACATCTATTGTTAAAAAAGATTTGTCCACGTTTTATACATGGAATATCAATATCTTGGTTTTCATTATTAATTATCATGGAAACAGGATTAGCGGTATATGTAGCCCATAATGGTTATATGTTGGATATCGAATTGTGGATGCGACCATGGAAAGAAACCATAACGGCCATAATAGGTGCAGTCGGAATATATTTGCCTATGGTAATTGTTGTCGGAATAGTATTAACGGTGGTGGTGGTTAGTAATCTATTGAAACGACATAAGGCAATATCGTGTAGTATTTTACCCATTTCTATACTATTTGCATTATTGTCTTTATTTTTTATGCCGAGTCATTTAATAAACCACAAAGCCTATACATATATAAATAATCGCACTCATTTTTTCACGATAGAATCGTTGAAATATGTTAAAAATTTACTAAAAAACGGCACGGTTGAAGAAGGAAGTTATCAAGTGAAATTTGACAACGATAAAATTGCTGAATTTTTAACTTATCATCCGCAATGGCAAGTGGACGACATTCATTATCCATTGGAAAGATCCGACCAAACACCTGATGTACTTTCCCCCTATTTCAATTCTGCTCAAGGCAAAGTTGATGTGGTGCTGTTGTTAGTGGAATCTTTGGGTGATGAATTTATGAATATAGGTTTGATGCCTTTTGTGGATTCATTGGCAGAAAGTGGTTTGTATTGGAAAAATTGTTTATCGGCAGCCACACGCAGTTATGCTGCTTTGCCGGCTTTAACGGGTTCGGTGGGTGGTCCTCGTGGATTTCAATTCGGCACCATGCCGGCATTCAATTCCATGATAGCCATATTTAATCAAAATGGATACCGAACCAATTATTTTTATGCCGGATATCTTACATTTGATTGTATATATGAGTATCTAACAGCCCAACATGTGGAATATATGTCTCCGTTTTTTCAACAATTTAAAGACAACAAAGAAACACATTTAGGGGGCTATTGGGGCTATTTTGACGGAGTGATGTTGAATAAAACCATGGAAGTATTGCAACAGCAAACACAACCGCATTTCAGCATGGTTACCACCATCACTATGCACGAGTCATTAAATCTTTACGACGCGGAAACACAGCAACAATATGTTAAGAAAGTAAAAGAAAATCCACAATCAGCATCTTTTAACAAGCCGGAAAGATTAGCTTCGGCTATATATACTGATGATTGTTTGCGAAAATGGATGCACCAATACAGCCAATTGCCCAATTACGATAATACTATTTTTATCATTGTCGGAGACCATTCATCCGGAATAAAACAAGACGGCAGCAAGTTGAGTTTTCATCACGTTCCGTTGATAATATGGTCGCCTTTGCTCAAGAAAACACAACAATTCAATTCCATAGTAACACACAACGATTTAGCTCCTTCTTTGTGTCAATTACTCAAGAATACCTATCACCTATCTATTCCTGCCAAGGTGCATTGGTTGGGCGAAGGCTTGGATACTTCCTCGGTGATGCACAAGCAAAGAGATATGTTGATAGTGAGTTACAATCGTGAAATAAGAGAATTGGTGTCAGGCGAATACTATTTTCATACCGCCAATCAATGGGAAATCGAACAAGTGTATCACATAGAAGATAATTTAGAACTCTCGCCTGTATATAACACCACATTGTTGCAACAATGTCGCAGAAAATTGGAAGTGTATAAATATATCTATAAATATACCTATTACAACAATAAACTCACCCAGAATCCTATCTATGGTCAAGAGGAATATAGGAACGTTATCACCTATCAACGTTCATCCGATGTACACTACCAAACACCGTCTTACAAGCCGAGTGAAAAAGGAAACAAGTTGTTTGATATATTTCCCGAAAACTCTTTGCCGAAATCCATTAAGAACAATAATAAGGTGAAACTTACCTTTACAGCCGATGTGGTGCTACTCGATTCCTTGTATCAAGATGAATATCCTTTGCTGGTATTTTATTTTAAAGGCAAAGAAGAAGTGAAAGAAAGCGATTACATCACCAAATTTTTAAATGCCGAGATATTACAAAAAGATAGTACCTACCATTTGGAAATATCAAAATATTTTGTATTATCGAACGATAAAAACGATTTATGTTCCATAAGTTTACTTTCTCCTATTTATGATTCCAATTGGGTGCCCGACAGTCGAATGACCATAAAAAATGCCCGCTTAAAAGTCGATTATGCAAAATAGTGGCAACCTTGTATTGAATAAACATGAAAAAAACATGCATTTAAAAGGTTTTTTGTCAGTTTTGTAATCCCTGTATAGTTGAAATATTGAACGACACGCATTTATCATTTTTGTAAATTATTAACTGACAACAATTTGCAATAAAACAATTAACACTTTTTTGTGCTTAAGTTTTTTTTTGTCAAAATGGTTTTTGTATTAAAAAAAATACTATTTTTGCTTTTTAAAATATGGGAATGTCATCTTTGAAAAAATGAAACAAAAGAAACCAAATTTCAATATTTTAAATAAAAACGAAAAGATACAATTAAAATATAATTATTAACATTTAACTAATCAAAGACATGGATAAAATCAAATCTTTGGCAGACTTAAAGAAGAAGAAAGACAATCTTCAAAACACGATGACCCTAAGAGAAAAGGGTGACAAAAATGAGTCTATGGTGCAAATTAAAGTAGCCATGGCAACATGCGGTATCGCAGCAGGTGCAAAACAAGTGATGGAAACACTTATCGACACATGCGACAGTAACAAAATAGATGCCGTAGTAACACAAACAGGATGTATGGGTTATTGCTTTGCAGAACCTACAGTAGAAATTACCAAACCGGGTCAAGAACCTATCGTATTTGGATATGTAAATACTGAAAAAGCAAAAGAACTTGTTACGAAATACATCATGAATAACGAATTGTTAGAAGGTGTAATTCCACAGAACTATCAATCAATTGATAAACAATAAAAAAGGAGATTTAACATGGCAAATTACAAATATCACATCCTACTTTGTGGCGGTACAGGTTGCCGTGCATCAAAGAGTGAACAAATAGCACAAAATTTTAAAGAAGTTATTAAAAATAAAGGTCTTGAAAACGATGTACAAGTTGTTGTAACAGGTTGCTTCGGATTCTGCGAAAAAGGTCCTATCGTAAAAATGTTACCTGACAATACTTTCTACACACAAGTTAGTCCTGAAGATTGCGAAGAAATCGTTCAAGAACACATTGTAAAAGGTAGAAAAGTAAATCGTTTATTATACACCAATCCGGAAAATAAAGAACATGTAGAAGATTCCAAACACATGAATTTCTATAAAAAACAAATGCGTATAGCATTGCGTAACTGCGGTTTTATCAATCCGGAAAATATTGACGAATACATCGCAAGAGATGGTTATAGTGCATTGGCAAGCGTTTTGGAACAAAACGACCCGATGGCTACCATTGATATAATTAAGAAATCAGGTTTAAGAGGTCGTGGTGGTGCCGGCTTCCCTACAGGTTTAAAATGGGAACTCTGCCGCAACACTTCTAACAAAGATGCAGATCAAAGATACATTATTTGCAATGC
>DBXJ01000054.1:2591-17580 GCA_002309475.1 Bacteroidales bacterium UBA1215 | reverse complement strand
GAAGCTATGGCTATTGGCGGTTTCTGTATAGGAGCTACAAAAGGTCTTATCTATATCAGAGCTGAATATCCATTGGCAATCCATCGTTTGCAAATAGCTATTGACCAAGCCCGCGAATATGGTCTTTTAGGAAAAGATATATTCGGAAGCGGTTTTGATTTCGACCTTGAATTGCGTTATGGTGCAGGTGCATTCGTATGCGGTGAAGAAACAGCATTGATCCATTCTATGGAAGGTAAACGTGGTGAACCTACTTTCAAACCACCTTTCCCTGCTGTTGAAGGTTTTATGAAAAAACCATCCAACGTAAACAACGTTGAAACATACGCAAACATTCCTGTTATCATCAATAAAGGTTGGGAATGGTTCTCTTCTATTGGAACAGAAAAATCAAAAGGAACAAAAGTATTTGCATTGGCAGGACAAATCAACAATGTTGGTTTGATAGAAGTTCCTATGGGTATCACACTAAGAGAAGTTATTTTTGAAATTGGTGGTGGTATCAAAAACGGAAAGAAATTCAAAGCTGTTCAAACCGGTGGTCCTTCCGGCGGTTGCTTGACAGAAAAATTCTTGGATACCCCTATTGATTACGATAGCTTAATGGCTGCCGGTTCTATGATGGGTTCTGGTGGTATGATAGTTATGGACGAAACATCTTGTATGGTTTCTGTAGCTAAATTCTACCTTGACTTTATCGTTGAAGAATCATGTGGTAAATGTTCTCCTTGTCGTATCGGTAACAAGAGATTATATGAAATCTTGGATAAAATTACACAAGGAAAAGGTACTATGGAAGATCTTGACAAATTGAAAAATCTTGCACAAGTTATTAAAGATACAGCACTTTGCGGATTGGGACAAACTTCTCCAAACCCTGTATTGTCAACTATGGACAATTTCTGGGATGAATACGTAGCACACGTAGTAGATAAGAAATGTCCTGCAGGTCAATGTAAAGCATTAAAACAATACTTTATTGATCCTGAAAAATGTAAAGGTTGTACGGCATGTGCTAGAGCATGTCCTGTTAACGCTATCAGTGGAACTGTTAAGAATCCACACACTATAGATCAATCTAAGTGTATCAAGTGCGGTACATGCTATGAAAAATGTAAGTTTAACGCAATTAGTATTAAATAGAAAGGATTTGAACAATGGATAAAATAAAAGTAATAATTGATAATAGAGAAGTACTCGTAGATAGAGGTACAACTATTTTAAAAGCAGCACAACAAATAGGTATAGACATTCCTACATTGTGCCATTTTGAAGTGGAAAACTTAAAAATTCACAACAAACCGGGCGGATGCCGTATATGTGTTGTAGAAGTTGTCGGACGTCGTAACTTAGCTCCTGCTTGCGTTACCGAATGTATGCCGGATATGGTTGTTCGTACAAATTCTATTCGCGTTATCAATGCAAGACGTACCGTGTTGGAACTTATTTTAAGTGACCACCCGGCAGATTGTTTACAATGTGCTAAGAGTGGCAACTGCGAACTTCAAGATCTTGCTGTTCGTTTTGGAATCCGTGAAAATCCTTTTATCGGCGAAGAACATGAACAATCTACTTACCAATTGGAAGTATCACCGTCTATCCGTCGTGATATGAACAAATGTATCATGTGTCGTCGTTGTGAAACTATGTGCAACGAAATGCAAACAGTGGGTGCTTTGTCAGCCATCGAACGTGGTTTCCCTGCAGTAGTTTCCACCGCTTTCAATCAACACCTTGAATTATCACCTTGTACATTCTGCGGTCAATGTGTAGCAGTATGTCCTGTTGGTGCTTTGACAGAAGTTGATCATACTTCCAAAATCATTCGTGCTATCGCAGATCCTACTAAGAAAACAGTTGTTCAAGTAGCTCCTGCTGTACGTGTGGCTCTTGGTGAAGAATTCGGTATGGAACCCGGTTCTATCGTAACCGGCAAGTTGACCGCTGCTTTGAAAGCTCTCGGTTTCGACTATGTATTTGATACTGACTGGAGTGCCGACTTGACCATTATGGAAGAAGGTACTGAATTGATAGGTCGTTTGACTAAATATTTAGCCGGCGACAAGAGTGTTCCACTTCCTATATTGACTTCATGCTGCCCTGCATGGGTTAACTTCTTCGAACACCAATTCCCTGATATGAGAGATCTTCCTTCAACAGCAAAATCTCCTCAACAGATGTTCGGTGCTATCGCTAAATCATATTTCGCAGAAAAAATCGGTTGCAAGCGTGAAGATATGGTCAGCGTATCTGTAATGCCTTGCTTGGCTAAGAAATATGAATGCAGCCGTGACGAGTTTAAAGTTAATGGTAATCCTGATGTAGACTACTCTATCTCTACCAGAGAATTGGCTCGCTTGATTAAGATGGCTAACATAGATTTCACCGCTCTTCCGGAAGCAGAATTTGATAGTCCTCTCGGCGAATCTACAGGTGCTGCAGTTATCTTCGGTACTACCGGTGGTGTAATCGAAGCCGCTGTTCGTACCGCTTACGAAGTGATAACTAAGAAACCTCTTCCTAAGATAGATTTCGAAGAACTCCGTGGTTTGGAAGGTGTTCGTTCAGCAACTATTGATGTTGATGGTTTGAAACTAAACATCGGTATCGCTCACGGTTTGGGCAATGCTCGTAAGTTGTTGGAAGACATTAAGGCAGGAAAATGCCAGTTCCATGCTATTGAAATTATGGCATGTCCTGGTGGTTGTATTGACGGTGCCGGTCAACCTTTACACCATGGTAATAGCGATATTATCCAAGCTCGTTGGGAAGCTATCTACCGTGCAGATAAAGAAATGCCAATCCGTAAGTCTCACGAAAATCCATCAATTCAAGCTATCTACAAAGAATATTTGGGCGAACCATGTGGTCACAAATCACACGAATTGCTCCACACACATTACTTTGATAGACAGACTATAGTAGAAGTAGATGTAGATAAAAAATAATCATTATTAATTAAGAAAACATAGTTAACATGGATAAGATAATAATTAAAATGAAACCCGAAATTCGGGAAAAAATAATTGAAATTTGTAATAATTTCAACAACAATCCTGGCGAATTGATCAATATATTACATGGTGTTCAAGACTTTATGGGATATCTTCCTGCAGAAGCACAAGAATTGATTGCAGAATGTTTGCATATTCCTACAGCAAAAGTTTATGGCGTAGTATCATTCTACTCCTTCTTCACCATGATGCCAAAAGGAAAACATCCTATTTCAGTTTGCTTAGGAACAGCTTGCTACGTTCGTGGTGCTGAAAAAATTCTAGATGAATTTAAACGTATCTTAAAAATCAATCCGGGCGAAACTACTCCTGACGGCAAGTTCTCTTTGACGAGTCTTCGTTGCATTGGAGCATGTGGTCTTGCACCAGTTGCCATGATTGGTGACAAAGTTTATGGACGTTTATCTCCAGATAAAATTCAAGGTATCATAGACGAATACAAAGACTAACCTTGAATAAAATGTATTAAGATGAAGGCTACCTAACGGTAGCCTTTTTTATTTTATTGTTAGAATGGATAACCTATACCAAACACAATGGCTCTATCTTTCCTATAATCGGACATTGAATTCCATTTGAAATGTTGCCAAGCATTGGAACCTTCTTTTGCAGGATTGCGAAATTTCATGGCATAATCTAAACGGATGATAATAAATGACAAATCCAAACGCAATCCCAAACCGCCATCCAAGGCAATTTCTTTATAAAAACGACTTGGATCAAAATTTCCTTTCGGATAATCGGCATGTTCACGCAACAGCCAAATATTGCCGGCATCAGCAAATACTGCACCTTGAAGTACTTTGTATATTTGAAATCTGAATTCTACATTAAACTCAAATTTGATATCCCCTACACTTTCTATGGTGAGAGCATTTTCATTGGCATATCCTCCTGGTCCTAATGTTCTCAAACGCCATGCACGCATAGAATTGGAACCTCCTAAATAAAAACTATTTTCAAACGGCAAAGTGGTAGAATTTAAAATAGGCACACCTACACCTGCTGCCATGTGGAATACCAATGCATTTTTATTTTTTCTCCATGCATCATATACCATATCTATGTCAAAAGCAATACCACTGGCAAATGGAATTTTCCAAACAGTATATTGGTTGTATTCGTTCAAAGTTTTGCCTTTTTTATCAAAAACAGCCATAGAGGCATACAATAAATTGCCAAACAACTCTAAATTGGTCTTTAATATGAATTTATTAGAATATTGAAGGGTAAAATTATAGTCGCTGCCTAAAATAAAGTGGTCTTTATATTTCTCCATGATTCGTCTGGTATAGTGATAATTGCTCACTATTCTATCAAAATCTTCACCTGTATACATTTTTATAATGCTGAAATCTAATACCGACAAAGAATGATCTACTCGTACCAAACGATTTCGTGAAAGACGTTTACCCCATTTATAAGTAAATGAGATATTTGACAAAAATCTATCATAATAATCTTGTCGCATATAGTTTGCATTTAACTCAATATTCGTTTTAGGACGGTAAGTTTTCGACACATTTTGTTGCTTGATAGGAAACAAAAAGCGAGGAATTTCCAATCCTATTGTTCCACCTACTTCAAAATTCTTAAAGTGCGTTTTATTGGAATCAGTTTGCAATTCTTGTGTATATTTGACTGAAAAATAAAACATTTCAGCACCTTTAAATAGATTTTTGTCCGTATGAGTAATACTGCCTCCTATACCAATTCTATCACCTGTATTCTTGAGTAAGAAATCTAATCCTATATTTCTTTTCTTGCTGTTTGTCAGCTGAATACGACAATCTAATTGTCCTGTATCTGAAGAATAATTTGCCCTGCTTTCCGGAGTTTCGGCATATAAAACTTTTATATAGTCAAAATTTTTCAAATCTGCATAATGGTCATATGTAATTTGTGATGCCCTTGCTGAATAAGTTCTCCCTTGATTGAAATAAACAGGATTGACCAGAGTTTTCTGTTTATGGTATTTATGCCCATTGTATAAAATTACATAATCGTTGGTATCGGTTTTTCTAACAATTTCTGTGTAATATGTAGTGTCTAATTGCGTATCATTCTCCCATTGGGAATAATTGGCATATATATTGACCGATTCTACGGTAAAAATTCTATGTTTTCCTTCTACGAAAACAGAATCGCTTAATTGGTATGTAGGATTATCAATTATCAACTTAACATTACATAGGTTGTTGCCGATAGTGGTATCAATTTCGTATCTTACAAAATTTTTAGAAAAGTAATAATAACCTCTGTTTTGCAATCTGGTGGTAACCCGTTCTTGCTCTTCTTTCAAGTCGTCCACACAATAAATATCGTGTCGTTTTATCAATCTGCGATTGGTATCGGATAAGATAATTCTCCGAATGGTAGTGTCTGCTATATTGTATTCAATATCATTAATTCTATATGGTTCGCCTGCTGTAACATAGTAATAAACTTTTGCTCGTTTATCTTTTATTTTAACTTGGTCAGTTACTTGTGCATTAAAATAACCATTATTGAACATCATCAAGTGAACTTGTGCCAAAGAATAGTCTATCAATGTGGTATCTAATAAAACAGGTTCTTCACCCATGGTATTTTGTACCCATTTTTTGCATTTATTATTCACTTCATGATAATAATCCATAGCAGCAGTATCTAAAACGATAGGACTTTTTCCAAAGGTTGACCTTGCCCATTTAATAAAAGGTCTGCCGGAGAGAGAATCTGATTGTGGTTCCATGGCTTCGTATATGCCTGCCCTCCACAAAAATAAGCCAAAAGTTTTTTTATTGGTTTGCGGACGAACTACATATACCAAATCATCTGCAACATCTACTTTTTTATCGTCAACTTTTACAACATTCTTCACTAAAAGATACTCACCCTCGTTAAGATGTCGTTCGGGACTACAGCCGGGTAAAAACAATAATAAACACACCCATGCAATGATAGATGAGTTAACAATAGTGTGAAACAATATGTTGTATAGTTGTTTCATTATCTCATATCAATTACATCTACATTTGGATATTGTGAAGTTTTGAAAATAAATTTACTATCATCTATAGTTTGATTTACCATCAATTTTTCTATTATATAATTATATGTAGTGCCATCTTTTTCAAGTATTTCTGTTTTCAATAATTGTTTTTTGTTTTTATCAATAATCAGACGAACTCTGCCGATAGAACTTGCTTTTAAAGGTGTCAGGTCAACAATTTGAACCATCACACCTCTTTGCGATTCTTCTCTAATAAAAGTGGAACGATACGATTTTTTGTATTCTTTCACTAATTGAAGAGGATTCAAATTGTCAGAATCTGTTGAATCAAAAGTAGTTATCGACACTTCGTTTTGTGCCGGCAAATACGTCCAGACATCTTTTGCATTGCAAAATATTTGTTGGTCTTTGGTATTCAACATATATTTGTTTCCTTTAAGATACAATGTTCCGGACAGTTCCGACAACACTTTATCGTTCTTTTCTTCTCTTAATTTAAATTGAATGATAGCAGATGAATAAGAAGTTATTTTCTTTTGCAACGCATCCAGAATGGCTGTTGACTGCGTATCATTTACTTTGCTACCAGTAGTTTGTGCAAACATAGTTGTTACAGCGAACAACAACATGACGGAACAAAATATCTTTTTCATTATAACTCCTTTTTATTATTAATGGTCAAATTTATATTAAGTTTTTTTCTTGGAGGAAGTCTTCTAATTCAGTTGGAGACATCAAAACCTCTCTCGGCTTTGAACCTTGTGATTGTCCTACAACACCGGCACTTTCCAATTGATCCATAATTCTTCCTGCTTTATTATAACCTATTTTAAATTTTCTTTGCAAATATGATGCCGAAGCCATTTTCATACTGACAACCATGCGTGCTGCTTCGGGAAATAATTGGTCAAATTCGTCATCATCGTCAAGATCTTCCACACCGGAATTGCCTTCTCCTATTTCATCCGGAACTTCCGGCAACATAAATGCTGACGTGTAACCGCGTTGAGCACCAATAAAATCACATATCTTGCTGATTTCCGGTGTATCTATCAAAGCACATTGTATTCTTGTTTCACCATTTCCCGTAGAATACAACATATCTCCACGTCCTATCAAGTTTTCGGCACCGCTGCCATCCAAGATAGTTCTGGAATCCATTTGAGAAATCACCTTGAAAGCAATTCTGACAGGGAAATTGGCTTTGATTAAACCTGTGATAACTTTCACAGAAGGACGTTGTGTTGCCACTATTAAATGTATGCCGACTGCACGTGCCAATTGTGCCAAACGTGCCACCGGTGTTTCCACTTCCCTTCCTGCTGTCATAATACAATCTGCAAATTCATCAAATACCATAACAATATATGGCAAATAACGATGTCCTTTTTCCGGATTCAACCTTCTGTTGATGAATTTTTCGTTGTATTCTATAATATTTCTGCAACCTGCATTTTCCAACAAAACATAACGTTGGTCCATTTCGTTACACAATGATGTCAATGTTTTTACAACCTTCTTTGTATCTGTAATAATAGCTTCTGTATCAGGCAATTTTGCCAAATAGTGTTTTTCTATTTTAGAATACAATTTCAATTCAACACGCTTTGGATCTACCAAAACAAATTTCAATTCAGATGGATGTTTTTTGTAAAGCAATGATGCCAAGATAGTATTTAATCCGACCGATTTTCCTGTACCGGTTGCACCGGCCATCAATACATGTGGTGCCTTGGCTAAGTCGAACATAAATATTTCTCCTTCGATGGTCTTTCCCATAACAATAGGCAATGCCATTTTGCCGGCATTGACATATTTATCTGAACTCAAACATTCTTTTATAGGTACAATTTGCGGAGCGATATTGGGTACTTCTATTCCCACTGTTCCTTTACCGGGCATAGGAGCAATAATTCTAATACCGATAGCCGACAAACTCAAAGCAATATCTCCTTCCAAGCCTTTTATTTTGCTGATTCTTACACCGGGAGCCGGAACTATCTCATACAAAGTAATAGTAGGTCCTTCAATTGCTTTTATGTCGGTGATTTGAATTTTATAATTTTCTAAGGTTTGTGTAATACGTTCTTTGTTGTATTCTATCTCTTGCAATTTTTGTTCTTCGGTTCTGCTGACAGATTCCGGATAATCCAACAACAAATCTAAAGACGGCATTTGAAAACTCGGCAAGTCAGCCTTCGGATCGTAAGGTTCCAAATTAGCATAATGCACGCCTACTTCACCTGATTCATCTTCGACTTCTTCTTCAATATCTGACGAAACCTCATTAGCTTGTCGCTTCTCTTCCTCCTCTATTTTTTTTCTTGCCTCTTCTTCTTGACGTTTTCTCTCTTCTTCTTCAGCTTTTTTTCTTGCTTCCTCTTCCTCTTTAATTTTTCTTTCTTCTTCTTCCTTTGCTTTACGTTCTGCCTCTTCTTTGGCTTTTTGTTCTTCTTGTAATTGTTGTTTTGCCAATTCCTTTTCAGCCTTTTTTTCGGCTATTCTTTGCTTAAGATTGTCCAATAAACTTGGTTTTTGAGGTTCATCTTCTCCATCGCCATCTTCTTCTGCTTCTTCTTCTATTGACTCTGTTTCTTTGGCTTTGAAAATATTTCCTCCGAAGCAAACTGCAACAAAAATCAACGCATAGAATAACAATACAAGAATATTACCGATACTTCCTATGCCATTTTCAATTTTTTCTACAGTTTGTAAAGCAAGCATACCACTACACCAATCGTATTCTGCAGGAAGAATTGTAGCCAATACCAAAATTACCCAAATGGATACAAACAAAATAATTCCTGTTGTTTTTATCAATGGCAACAAACTTTTTCCCGTAATCAATTTGATAGCATAAAGGATAAGTAAAAACAGATAACCGAATGTAGCTAATCCAAACCAATTTTTTAGCAATACAAAAGAAAAGTACATGCCCCATTTTCCCAAATGATTAGCAATCTGTTGACTAGCATCGATGTCAAAAATTCTAGTACCGAAAAAGCTATCATCAGCTTCGTGAGTGCCAATAAACGAAATGCAAGCACTCAACAAAAACAAGGCTATCAACATTAATACAAAACCTGTTATCACACGAGTTTTGTCACTCTTGAAAAACGACTTAAAAGAAAAACCGGAACGGTCTGCTTTAGACTTCTTCTTTTTTGTGTTTGATTTGCCTTTGTTTGCAGATATTGTTTTATTTACATTTGCTTTTGATGTCTTTTTTTCTTTACTATTTGGCTCTAGTGTCAATTGTCTATTTGCCATATCAATGTGCTATTTTATTGATTATCAAATTATTTTACAATATTATATGTATTCCTACATTAATATACAAAATTAAAATTTTGACTCAAACAAGTTTTTTCAGTTTAAAAAAATTATGAACACCATAATGTTAATGTTTTTACTTTAATAATTAGCCAGTTAGATAATGAAAAATGAGTATTTTTGCAACCGATTTATAAACATTTACGTATATAAAAAACAGATTAAAAAATAAGAAAATGAAAAATAGACTAATTAGCATATTGTTGATGGTTGCCCTACTATATATGCCGACAAAAATTTGGGCTCAATTTCAATTGTCACAAGATAACATTACCAAGTTTAAGTCCACCAAAACCTACATTGTATTGGAAGGCGGTATGTTTTCAGAATTCAACAGCACAATTCGTCAGTGTGCACAAGCATGCTGGACGATAACACCCTACGAAATTATTTCTCAAAGTCAATATGAGCAATATTGCAAACGAGAAAATTGCTCCTTTATGATGTTGGTAGACGGCATATACGATTTAGGAGGAAAAAGTATGCAATGCAATGTTTTGACTATTGTTTTAGGTCACAAAAGCGGAAATATTGACAAAATGCCTGATGTGATTTCCATTCCGGTGGCAACATACGATGAAGATGGTGAAAGCAATTCGTATGGTTATAAAATGATGGGTATTTTAAAATCTGTTCAATATTTACTCAATCACCCAACAACCATTAGCAGTAGCAAAGATTTAAGTGCCATTAATTCCGGAGAAGTAAAAAACAAGACTTTGTTACTGACTGCAAACGATGTTGTCAGAGTGTTGAATGACAAGGAA
This sequence comes from Bacteroidales bacterium UBA1215, assembly GCA_002309475.1. GTDB lineage: Bacteria > Bacteroidota > Bacteroidia > Bacteroidales > WCHB1-69 > UBA1205. The sequence goes on along the minus strand of DBXJ01000054.1, from coordinate 7,471 downwards.
AAGATAAAAAATGTCTATTCTCACCCATTTATACTAACTTCTGAAAAAGAAGTTGAACAAGCTCTATTGCAAGCAGATAAAGAAAAGGCATTTGTACATACTATCGGTGAAGCCGGAAAAATCAGTTTAATGATTATTGCCGATTGTAGCGATGGAACCATACTCTACGGCAATTTCCGCCAAGTGAAAAACAATGCGGATATCGGTTTAAATGTATATGATTTTAAAGAATTGAGTCGATAAGAATTTAATTTTAAGCATAAAAAAAAGCCGTTTAGAAAAACGGCTTTTTTTATCATCAATCATATCAATTATATGATACCTTGTGCTAACATAGCTTTTGCTACACGCATAAAACCTGCAATGTTTGCACCTTTTACGTAGTTGATGGAACCATCTTTTTGTTTACCATATTCTACGCACATATCATAAATATCATTCATGATTTTATGTAATTTAACGTCAACTTCTTCTGCAGTCCAGTTGATGTGACCTGCATTTTGACAAATTTCCAAACCAGAAGTTGCAACACCACCAGCGTTTACAGCTTTACCAGGAGCAAATGGTATTTTTGCTTTTTGAATAGCTGCAATTGCTTTAGGTTGGCATCCCATATTTGAAACTTCAGCAACATATTTAACGCCATTCTTAATAAGTTCTTTAGCGTCTTTTTCATCCATTTCGTTTTGGAATGCACATGGACATGCGATATCACATTTTACTGTCCAAGCTTTCTTACCTGCGGTGAATTTAGCAAGTTTTGGGAATTTAGTTGCCATATCTTCAACTTTGTTACGGTTAGAAGCACGCATTACGAGCATGTAATCAATCATTTCTTTGGTGATACCATTCTTGATTTCGCAAACGCCATCAGGACCGGAAATTGCAACAACTTTTGCACCGAGTTCAGTTGCTTTGATAGCAGCACCCCATGCAACGTTACCAAATCCAGAAAGGGCTATTTTTTTACCTTTCATAGTATCTTTTTGTTGTTTTACCATGCGTTCAACATAGTAAATTGCTCCGAAACCTGTTGCTTCAGGACGGATTAAAGAACCACCCCAACCATAAGATTTTCCTGTTAATGCACCTGTGCTATGTTCGCGAGCTAATTTTTTGTATGCACCATACAAATAACCGATTTCACGACCACCTACACCAACATCACCTGCAGGGCTGTCTTGGTCTGGTCCGATGTTTCTCCACAATTCATACATGAATGCTTGGCAGAAACGCATAATTTCTTCATCTGATTTGCCTACTGGATCGAAATCAGAACCACCTTTACCACCACCTAATGGAAGGTTAGTCAAAGAGTTTTTGAAAATTTGTTCAAATCCTAAGAATTTCAACATTGATACGTTAACTGCTTTGTGGAAACGAAGACCACCTTTATATGCACCTAATGCAGCATTGAATTGTACACGATAACCTAAGTTTGTTTGAACTTCACCTTTATCATCTACCCATGTAACACGGAATGTGAATATACGGTCCGGTTCAACTAAACGTTCAACGATTTTTGCTTTTTCAAATTCCGGATGTTTGTTGTAAACGTCCTCAATTGATTCCAAAACCTCTTGAACTGCTTGTAAGTACTCGCTTTCACCTGGATGTTTAGCTTCCAAGTTTTTCATTATTTTTTTTACTTCCATAACTTTTTTATTTAATTATTTTAGAATTGTTACTTTTTTTCTTGCCTTTAAGCCTTTGAATTTCATACGAAATCGAGTGCAAAGATAAAATTTTTTATTACAATTTTCAATTTTTTTTTTACATTTTTTTATCATTTTTTTCTATTTGAATTTCAGCGGATTATCATCATAAAAATTTATTTTTCTAATTTATTTTTCTCTTCCATGGCTGGGAAAAGTGTATAAATTTGCATCAATAATCCATCTGAAACTGATTTTGTAGGACAAGCTATAATTTTCCCCTTAGCATCTATCAACACTCCCATCGGTAAGGAATATGCATCATAACTATCAATCATGGCAAAATTGCCGTCACAGTGAACAAATGTCCAATCAAAATCTTTGTACTCATTGACAAAGTGATATAATTTTGAATATTCAAAATCTAACATCACACTCACTATTTCCAAACTATCCTTCAAGTGTGCATACATATCTTTCAATATCAGCATTTCCCGAATGGATTCTACATTGTAGGTGGCGAAAAAGTGAATGAAAACATATTTTCCTTTATAATCATCCAAAGTTACCTTTACACGATATACATCTTTCACTTCAAAATTGGGTGCTACACTACCCGGACGCAATTTGGTGAGTTGTTTTATCTGATTTTCTGCCATTTGCTTATGCTGTACAAACTTGGTAGCATTCGTCATTTGATTCAAAAGAAACAAGATATTTTCTTGACTGAATTCGTCATTGTCGTATATTTCTCCCAAACCTTTTATCAATACCATTTCACGGATAACCTCATTGACTAAAATCGGATCTTTTCCAAGAGCATCCAAAAGCCTGTAATAATTTCGTTTATTGTTGATACTATTATACAACATGGATTTTTCAATATATTTGGAAGTGCCATACAAATATTTATCGAAAAAATTATTGAAAAATTCCATATATGCAATGTTGTTATAATGAATATAATTATCAGTCAAATATTGATTATAAATTTTCAGTTTGTTTTTAGAATAAAACATTCTGTCTAATTCCGCATAGCGATAGTGAATATAAGTTGAATAATAATTCAAAGGATTGTAATTGTCCGGAAAACGAACCTTGAGCATATTCACCAAACTATCATAATGCTCTTGCGTCATGTTTGTATAAAGAAATTCGCCATAGTTGATGCAAAAATAGTCGTAGTATCTGTCAAAACGAGCTATCTTGTAATTCAATTCTGCCGTATCAACATGGTCGAATTTTACCAACAAATTGCCGCCCATGATTGTAGCATCAATATATGGCAGAAAACGTGTATCTGCTGATAAATGCAATTGATAAGTTTTTTCCGGTTCTACAAACAATGTTCCAGCCACCATATTGTATGCCAATTCTATCAATTGTGTTTCCTCTATTTGAATTTGCAGACTAAAAGTACTATCTTCTTTAATATCTGCTTGCTGTATCTGTGTTCTTTTGTAAGTAATTAAATCTTCGTAAACATATACACGAACAAGTCCTTTGTTGGCAAAATCCACCTTACCTTTAATAGTTACCGGTTTCAATGCCCATGCAGACATAGAAAGCAGCATAAAAGATATACAAAGAATTTTGCCAATTGTTTTCATTATTTTATCGATTTAAACGACCTTATTATTGATGCATAGACACTCTGCGGAACAAAAGAAACAATATCGCCATTATGGGTTAGAATTTCTCTTACTGCTGTAGAAGAAATGCCTGCATATTGTGCACTTGTAGGAATATAAATGGTTTCAATTTCGGGCAACAACATTTTATTGGCATAATGGATAGCATTTTCCGTGTCTAAATCGGTGGCATTTCGCACACCTCTTACAATGACAGATATATTATTCTTTTTGCAAAAATCAATTGTAAGACCATTATATGTTATAATTTCAATATTGAGGTCTTTTTGAAATACTTGTTGGAGAAAAGACACCCGCTCTTCAAGGGTGAACAAGTGTTTTTTGTGGATATTATTACCTACACCTATAATCAGTTTGTCAAACATTTTGGCGGCTCGTTGGGCAATATCTTCATGACCAAGTGTAATTGGATCGAATGTGCCTGCGAATAATGCTATTTTTCCCATTTTTTGTCAAATTTAGTAGTTATAGACTTTAATTCTCCCGTAAATGGATTGATTTCTACAGCAGTTGCAGCTTTAGAAAGTATTTTTATTGTTCCCGCTTGTGCTATAGGATAAATACCAAAATAGGCTTTTCTTTCTCCATTTTCCAACAGCCAACACCGGTAATATTCTGCATGACGATAATAGAAAGCATTTTTTGATGCCTTAATATTTATGACAGGTAATTGTTTCTCTTGCATCTTGCAAAATTGTAATTCATAATGAATAACATCCTGTTCTATTTCTTCATCAAAATCTATGCCATATTCAGGTGATAAGTCAAACAAGAAAAATGTTTGTGTGTCCCCGACATTCTCCGGCACTACAGTATAATTATATGTAGTTTCTTCGTTTTGAGAATAGCCGGTAAACAAAATAGTCAAGTCATCTTCCTTCTTCTTTAATTCATCCAACATTACCTTAATATCGGCTTGTCCAATATCGGCAACACCGGATATGATATCATAATAATCTGAACGGATATCTTCTATTTCGTCAATTGCATCTTGAGCTTGTTCATAATCGGTTTTTACTACCAAGCGGGAGACAATTCTTGCTTCTTTTACCAACACACTATCCACCCATTTGTCTTCATACACCGTATCGTAGCGGGTTTCCAACTCCCCTTGTACATACATATAGAATGGATTGCTTGACAACTCATTATCCGGTTCAAAATTGAATTCTTGCTGATAGCCATAATTTTTTTCCACCCCCATATCCAACAACAATCCTTTGTTGGCCAAGTTTGAAAATGCAAAATGAGTGGCTTGGATAGGAAAAATACAGTTGGTATCTACTCCTGACTGAATTTCTATATGAAAATTTGACAGATAATAATGAGTGGAATTTTCTTCTATGACAGGTTGTTTTATACCGGATAGCAAGTCTGCATGGTCTGCATAAGGACCGGCAACCGACACTTGTTTGGTGATTTTTGCCTCTATTTTAAACCAATTGTATGGCAAATAATAATGATAAGTCTGCCCTATCACTTGCAAAGATATACTAAAAAACAGTCCTATTGATATAATATGTTTGAAATTCATAGATATTTTGCAATAATTTGCAAAGATAACACTTTTTTT
>DBXJ01000054.1:226-2546 GCA_002309475.1 Bacteroidales bacterium UBA1215 | reverse complement strand
TACTAATGTTAAATGTTTAATTATTTTTTAGTACTTTTGCAGTTGCATATATTAATAATGTAGCATGTTGTTACAGCAGACAAAAAAAGACATGGAGCAATTGTGTGAGCAATATTTTTCTCACACGGTAACTATGCGTAGGCATTTACATCAGCATCCGGAACTATCCGGCAATGAATTGCAAACAGCAGATTATATCTATTCCACTTTGCAATCATGGAAAATAGAAGCCGAGAAATTGTTAGACGGCACAGCAGTTGTAGCCTGCATTCGAGGATGCAAAGATGGTAAACAATTTGTATTGGGTCTTCGTGCTGATATAGATGCATTGCCAATAGAAGAAACTAACTCGGTTGATTATTGCTCTCACAACAAAGGAGTGATGCACGCATGCGGACACGATGTCCACACCGCCAACTTGCTAACTACAGCAAGAATTCTCAATGAATTAAAAGATAGATTTTCAGGTGTTTGTATATTTATATTTCAACCATCAGAAGAATGCTATCCGGGCGGTGCCAAACGTTTGTTAGAAGCACATCTATTGGAAAAATATTCCATCAAAGCCATGATAGGTTGTCATGTGTCACCGGAAATTCCTACCGGAAAAATCGGCTTGAAATCGGGCAACTATATGGCATCAACAGATGAAATATATTTAGACATATTCGGCAAAGGCGGACATGCTGCCTTGCCGGCCACCTTTATCAACCCACTCACCTTGGCAGCAAAAATTCTGGTGGAAATGGAACAATTTTGCCCCAAATATGCCCCAAAAGATATTCCTTCTATACTTACTTTTGGAAAAATTGTCGGCAACGGACAAACGAATGTTGTTCCCGACAAGGTACATTTGGAAGGTACTTTCAGAACTTTTGACGAAAATTGGAGAAGCCAAGCCTATCAAAAAATGGAACAAATCTGCAAGCATTTGGCACAACAATGCGGTGGTGACATACAATTAACCATTCGAAAAGGTTATCCTGTATTGTACAACGACCCCTTATTGACAGAGCAATGCCGGCAATGGGCTCAAGAATTCTTAAGTGCAGAACAAATAGAACTTTTAGACTATCGAATGACAGCAGACGACTTTGCCTACTATTCGCATCTAGTGCCATCATTTTTCTATCGTTTAGGCACACAAATTCCGAATAGAACTATCAATTTACATGCTTCCGATTTTGATGTAAACGAAAATGTTTTTCACTTTTCGTCGGCTCTTTTAGCCTATCTGGCATGCAATATTTTACAATAACTTACGTTTATTAAAAAAATAGTCACATGAAAAGAATTTCACCTTTATTGATAATAATTATTTTTTTATTTTCACTACAAAACGTTAATGCACAACGTTTTAAAGGAGAAGTCATTGCCGGTGTCAATCTCAGCCAAGTAGATGGAGACATGGTTATCGGCTACAAAAAAGTGGGAGTAAAAGCCGGTTTGGGAGCCATGTTGCCATTCAGTTGGAGCAAATACAACGAAAAGAAAAATTGGGCTGTAAGCATGGAAATTCTTTACAATCAAAAAGGAGCCCGACAAAGACAATTCGGTGTTTTTGACAGTTCCGATGCTCTTTTTGGTGTGAATATGAAGTACAAACTACATTTAGATTATGTATCTCTCCCCATTATGCTACACTACTACGACCGCGATATTTGGTCAATAGCCATCGGATTGCAATATAGTCGTTTAGTCAATTCCAAAGAAATAGAATTTGATGTAGAACGTGAATATCAATATACAGAAGTGAACGATAAAGGAAAAATTGTGGACTACGATATCAATCCTACCACCCACGACACCATTTATCGTCCCAAAGCCAACGATTTTTGCATATTTTTAGACTTGCGATGTAGAATCTGGCAACAATTAAAAATCGGCTTCCGGTTTGAATATTCCCTCAATTCCATGCGAACCCGACATTTCCAACAATCTGTATATTACAACGAACAAGTAAGACAGCAAAGAAACAATTCACTTTCTTTCTATCTTGTTTACATGATCGGGGAAAAGAAAAACACACAAAACAAAGTCAAACTACGTTCAGAAGATAGAACTTATTATTACTAATGAAAATACTCATTGTTCGGCTTAGTAGCATTGGAGACATAGTTCTGACCACCCCTGTTGTAAGATGCATTCACAAAGCGGCTGCTGACATTGAAATTCATTATTTGTGCAAGCCCGCTTTCCTGCCGATTTTGGAAACAAATCCTTATATTAGCAAAATTCATATTTTCAATAAATATATCCACCAAACATTATTGGCGGAAAATTTTGATTATATTATTGATTTACAAAACAATCATCGCTC
>DBXJ01000054.1:0-198 GCA_002309475.1 Bacteroidales bacterium UBA1215 | reverse complement strand
AACCTGAAAAAATGGTTGTTTGTACATTTTAAAATAAACCATTTGCCAAACATACATATTGTTGACCGCTATATGGAATGCACCGATATTTTGCCTTTCAAGGTTGATAATGACCAACAAGGTATAGATTTCTTTCTCACCGATACAGACAGAGCAAGCACGGAAACACTTCCATGCAATAAATTTATGGCAGTAGCT
>DBXJ01000063.1:9296-36978 GCA_002309475.1 Bacteroidales bacterium UBA1215 | reverse complement strand
TTTGTTGATTGATGGCAGTGGGAGCCAGCAATGCCATTTCCACACCGTTTTTGAACCATTGCGGAGCGTCTTGGGCATTTTTTGTCACTTCGTCAAATGTCTTTATCTTGTGACCGGCACCTTGGCTTTTGCCATAACCTATGGAGATAACACATACTAATTTTTCTCCTTTGTCAATATGCATAATGTGCGGTTGTTTGCTAAATGTCATACCCACCCAACAGGTATTGAGACCTAATTCTTGTGCCAGCAATACTATTTTTTCTCCGTAGTAGCCGATGCGTTCATCTAAATGTTTGCCACTGCCGATGCAGGCAATATAGTTGGCAACACCTACAAATTTGCCGTAACGAGCCATAGTACTGTTGAAGGCTTTGGGTTCATCGCATATCAGTTGCAAATGTAGTTTGCCTTCTTGATTGCATTGGTTGATACAGGTTTCTATTTGTTGGCGAAGGTCGGCAGGAATAGGCATCTCTTTGTATGCACGTACTGAATGTCGATTTTTTATTGCTTCAATGCTTGTCATATTATTTGTATTTTAATGTTCTTCTTGTGTCGGGTTAAAATAAATGATTTCTCCAATCTTTGGATTTAATACATGATATCCTTGCTTTTGCAGTGTTTGTATGTTTTTTATAGGTTCGTCGTATGGGTGGGTGGATAGTGCAAATTTGGAATGATGCACAGTAAGTATGGTTTTTGCTTTCAAATCGTTGATTTCTAGTGGCAGTTTTTCCGGTAGTGTATGATTATTTGCCCATTGAGGGTTGTATTGTCCGTTTTCCAAAATAGCCAAGTCAATGTCCGGAAATTGCTTGCCGATGTCGGCAAAATGTTTTCCGTAGCCGCCATCTCCGCTGATAAAAGTTTTTCTATCGGGGCTTTCTATCAAAAAAGAAGCCCATAGGGTAGGATTGCCCATAAGTCTGCCCGAAAAATGTCGGGCGGTAAGGCAGTGAATGGTTAAATTGTTAAAAGTGGCATCTTCTCCCCAGTCTAATTCTATGATATCTTCTTGCTTGAATTTCCAACGCTCAAAATGGGCTCCCACTCCCAAAGGACAAACTATTTTTTTTATGCGTCCGCGGAGTTGTCGAATTGTTTTATAATCCAAATGATCCCAATGGTCGTGGGTGATAATCAGCAAATCGATGTCCGGCAGGTCGTTGGGAGTAAAATGGTAAGTCATCGGAAAAGGTTTGTTGATGAACGAAAAAGGTGAACCGTAGTAAAAAACAGGGTCAACTACAATCAGGTTGCCGCCTGTTTGCAACAGATAGGTGGAATGCCCAAACCATACATATAATTCCTTATTGCTATCAAGGTGTTTTAAGTCAGGAACATCCACTTCTATGGCTTGTTGTGGTCGTACCTGTTTGTCTCTTTTTAAAAATGAGCCGATCAATGAATAAGGGTGCTTGTCGGAAGTGAACATCCGGGTGGGTTCTTGATTAACAAATTGTCCGTTTTGATAGTTATGCGATTGCTTGCAACGTTCTAAGCGTGCTCCTTTGGGGCGTCCGCCAAAACGTGGGGAGATAATAGAAAATAATATTCCCAAACAAAAAAATGCAAATAAGGTAAGAATCAACATCTTTTTATTCTTTTTCATTCTCCTATTTGATAGGGTATTAATAAATACAAAAGTATCATTATTTTTAATATATAAGTTAAAAATATCGGTAAAAAAAGTTTTTTGTAAAATATTGATTTCTAGATATAAATATGTTGTGCAAGGATGGTGATAGTAAATAAAAAAGTGTTATCTTTGCAAATGTAATCAAAGGAATGGATATGAAAAGATGGTTTTGTGTAATAATAGTGGTAGGTATTGCATTTTTTTCCTGTCAAACTTTCAATGCCATAGATTTGCAGGAAGAAGATTTAACACAATATGTAAATCCTTTTGTAGGAACTGACGGACATGGGCATACATTTCCGGGAGCGGTGATGCCCTTTGGAATGGTGCAATTGAGTCCCGATACTCGTTTGACAGGATGGGATGGCTGTAGCGCCTATCATTATTCCGATTCTATCGTATATGGTTTTTCGCATACACATCTTAGTGGAACAGGTTGCTCTGATTATGGCGATGTATTGTTGATGCCTATGTGTGGTCATTATTCCATTTCCAACCAAGCAGACGATAGCAATGCTTATCCGTCTAAATTTTCCCATCAAGACGAATTTGCCGAGCCGGGTTATTATGCTGTACAATTACAAGATGAAAATATTCATGTAGAATTGACGGTTTCTCCACGTGTCGGTATGCATCAATATACATTTCAGGCTGCAGGGAAACGTTATGTGGTATTGGATTTGGAACATAGAGATGTGGTTTTGGAGGCAGGTTTGCGACAAGTTTCCCAAACGAGGTTTACCGGATTGCGACATTCGCATGCTTGGGCTGACAAGCAATTCCTGTTTTTTGCCATGGATTTTTCTTCTCCGGTAAAAATCGCTAATTATCATTTACAACAAGATTCATTGTTTGAACCGGAAAAACCTGTTTTTGTATTTGAAGTTCTCGATACGACTATCCAAGTATTGAAGATAAAAGTGGCCTTGTCACAAGTGAGCGAACAAGGTGCTATCGGCAATTTGGAAAAAGAAATTCCGGATTGGAATTTTGAGCAAGTAAAAGCCAATGCCCGACAAGTATGGAATAAAGAATTGAATAAGATTATTGTAAAAGGTGGCACGGAAGAGCAAAGAAAAATTTTCTATACTTCTCTTTATCATGCTTTTATTCATCCGACATTGGCACAAGATGTAGATGGCAGCTATCGTGGAACCGATTTGCAAACGCATGCCACCGACCAATTTACCTATTATACGGTATTCTCTTTGTGGGATACCTATCGGGCGGCTCATCCGCTTTATACGATTGTCCAACAAGGAAAAACGGCAGATTTTGTCAAAACATTTCTCTGTCAATATCAACAAGGCGGGCAATTGCCGATGTGGGAATTGTCGTCGAATGAAACCAAATGTATGATTGGCTATCATGCCGTGCCACCAATTGTAGATGCATACAACAAAGGATTGATAGATACAAGTCTGCAGCAATTGGCATTGGAAGCCATGATAGCATCGGCTACTTGTGATGAATTGGGAAAAAAAGAATACGAGAAATTCGGCTTTCTGCCGATAGAAACCGAACATGAATCGGTATCGAAAACTTTGGAATATGCCTACGATGATTGGTGTATTGCTCAATTGGCAAATAGCATCGGCAACAAAAAAGTCTATCAGGAATATCTTATTCGGGCTCAGTCGTATAAGCATCTGTTTGACAAAGAAAGTTCTTGTATGCGACCGCGTAGAAACGGGGCATGGAAAGAGGATTTTGATCCGAGCGAAGTGGACAACAATTTCACCGAAGCCAATGCTTGGCAATATTCTTTCTATGTGCCTCAAGATATGAATACTTTCATTGGCTTGATGGGTGGCAACAAGACCTTTGAAGCCAAATTGGATGCTTTGTTTGCTGCAGATGAACAAACCCATGGTCGCCATCAAGTGGATATCACCGGATTGATAGGGCAGTATGCACATGGAAACGAGCCCAGTCATCACATTGCCTATCTGTACAATTATTGTGGAAAACCTGCCAAAACGCAAAAATTGGTACGACAAATTATGGAAGAAATGTACCAAGCTACACCTGCAGGTTGCTGTGGCAACGAAGATTGCGGACAAATGTCTGCTTGGTATGTGTTGAGTGCAATGGGATTTTATCCTGTCAATCCTGCCAATGGTATTTTTGACATGGGTAGTCCTATCTTCGATACCATTGTTATCACTTTGGACAACGGCAAAAAATGCAGCATTGTAGCACACAATAATAGCAAAGAAAACCTCTATATAGAAAAAATGAAAGTGAATGGCAAAAACTACAAATATGCTTATATAGACTACAAGACAATTGCCGATGGCGGCAGAATTGATTGTTATATGACCAATGATAGTACTACTCAATTCGCTACTAATGAAAAACATATTTATTATTCACAAATAGATGAATATCAAATTGTTCCGTCACCTTTTACAAATTCAACCAAGCGAACTTTTTACGATTCAACTTGGATAGTTTTAGATTGTTACTATCCTGATGCAAAAATTTATTATTCTATCAATAATAATGATTATCAAGAATATACAAAGCCAATTCTCATCAAAGAAGATGCGAGCATAAGTGCTTATTCTTCTCACAAAGGAATGATAGATTCAAAGCCGATATATGCCGATTATGTAAAAATTGCTGACGATAGAAAAGTGAACATCTTGAGTCAATATTCTTCTATGTATTCCGCCGGTGGAGACGAGGCTTTGATAGACCGATTGCGAGGAGGCAGTGATTTCCGCACAGGTGAATGGCAAGGCTATCAAGGACAAGATTTTGTGGCGGTAGTCGATTTGTTGACACCGAGAAATATCACTGCCATAGAAACGGGATTTATACAAGATACCCGGTCATGGATTATATTGCCGAAATATGTTGACTTTTATGTATCTACAGATAATATTCATTTCAAAAAAGTGGCACATCTTACTCACTCAATAGCAGATAATGACTACAAAAGTCAAATTTATCACTTTGAACAGCAATTAGATAATTGCCAAGCACAATATGTAAAGGTATATGCTAAATATTACGGACCTTTGCCGAAATGGCATTTGGGTTATGGCGGAGAAAGTTATCTGTTTATAGATGAAATAGATGTAAAAACAAAAGATTAGATTTTTTTTGATATAAATGGGTAAATATTGATGAATTCATTGGTAAGCCAGACAACGATTAATAATTGGACCCGACTGAAAACAAATAGTAAAGGTCGCTTAAGGCAAAGAGCCAATAAAACTCTTTCCACCAAAAGAGTTGTCGCTGCCAATTATGCACAATCTAAGCAGGCTATGGATTTGCTTGAAAAAGTTTTGCCTTATCAATCCCATATTGAAGATATCATCTATACACTATGTATTGCCAAATTAAAAGCTATCGGCATCTATCATTTAAAACATGTAAAAGAGGTTTTAGAACCCTATGTTGCATATAGTGAGTTGCCTGTTGAAATTTCTCCATTGATATGGAATACTGACGAGGATTTATTGGGTTTTGTCTATCAATCCTTATTGTCGGAGGGCGAACGAAATGCTACGGGACAATATTACACTCAAGCCCATATTGTACAAGATATGGTAGGAGATATTGTTTTACAACAAGATAAGAATTTTTATGATCCGTGCTGTGGAAGTGGAGCTTTTTTATTGGGAGTAAAAACAAAGCATCCGGAAAATTTATTCGGTTCCGATATCAATCCGATAGCAGTTTTGATTGCCAAGGTGAATCTGTTGGCAAAATATAAGCGTCATAGGTTCATACCTAACATTGTTTGTGGCGATTTTCTTACTGCAAATCACTTGTTTGATTCAAAAAATACGCTCCGATTTGATTATATTTGTACCAATCCTCCATGGGGGACAGACAAAAGACGTGTATATCATCATTCGGAGTTGGATAGCAAAGAGAAAGCCTCACAATGTTTGTTCAAAGCATTGCAAATGCTTAAAAGCGATGGCTATTTAAAATTTCTGTTGCCGTATGCACTGCTAAATATTGATATTCATAAAGATATAAGAAGCTATATCATACATCATTCAACAATAGATAACATTTCCATCTATCATGACCATTTTGATGGTGTATTTACAAAATATTTTAGCATCCAACTTAGACCTAAGCATGTGGCTGAACAACAATATTGTGTGATAGATGACAATAAGTGTAATTATGTTAGCATAGTAGTTGACAAAGATACACATTCCATTCCTCTATTCAGTATTAATCCGATAGAACAATCTATTCAAAGAAAAGTGGAAAATAAGGCTCATGATTATTTAACGCATAGTCAGTGGGCATTGGGAATAGTTACCGGCAACAACAAAGAAAAATTGTTAGATAAATGTTGCAATGGGGCAGAAGCTATCTATACAGGAAAAGAAATTCAACCTTATAGAATCTCTCCGGAGAAAAAATATATATGTTTTATTCCGTCACAATTACAACAATGTGCAAAAGAAGCGTATTATCGTGCACCGGAAAAACTTATCTATCGGTTTATTGCCACTAAACCCGTTTTTGCTTATGATAACCGACAAAGACTTTGCTTAAACAGTGCTAACATACTCATTCCTCAAATAGACACGATGTCAATAAAAAGTGTTGCTGCATTTCTCAATTCATCACTATATCGGTATTTATATACAAGTAGTTTTCATGATGTAAAAGTTTTAAAAAGTAATTTAAGCAAACTTCCTTTCCCTAAAATTACAAAATCTCAAGATATCAAATTGGTGCAATTGGTGGATGAAATTCTACAAAGCGGGGCAACTGCACAATTATTAGCTGCTATAAATGAAGAAATTTATAAGATATTTGACCTGTCTGAGGTAGAGAAACAACTATTAAATTCTTATCAGTAGTAAAAATTTATTTTTTGGAGTAGAATAATGGTGAATAATTGAAAAAAAAACGCTACTTTTGCAGTGTTGTTTTAAGCGTTCCGTTAGCTCAGCTGGTTTAGAGTGCTTGCTTCACACGCAAGAGGTCGGCAGTTCAAATCTGCCACGGAACACAAACATTTCAACACCGCTTTAAGCGGTGTTTTTTTGTAAGTGGATAGGGGAGACTATCAAACGACATCATTATTTGTCATATTATTGTGTGAAAATGTTGAAAAAATAAAGAAAATATTGGCAAGGTTCATTTATTTTTAGTACTTTTGCAATTGTAAATATAAAAATGTAATAATATGTTAGATTTAACAACCACCTTTGCAGGACTCAAACTTAACAATCCAATAATCATAAGTAGTTCAGGACTTACTAAAAGTGCCGAAAATAATGCAAATTTAGCTGCAGCCGGAGCAGGAGCTGTTGTTCTTAAATCTTTGTTCGAAGAGCAAATTTTGCACGAAACATCCCAATTGTTAGACGATAATGCTTTCGGTCGAGCAGAAGGCTACGATTATTTAACTTCTTATGTTCGTCAACATAAATTGGAAGATTATTTAAATGTTGTCAGAGACAGCAAAAAAAACTGCAATATTCCTGTCATTGCCAGCATTAGTTGCTATAATGATTCCGAATGGGTAAATTTTGCCAAAGATATAGAAAGAGCCGGTGCAGATGCCATCGAAATAAATATTTTGTCTTTGCAAACCCAAAGAGCTATCAATTATGAATATGGCAGTTTTGAAAAAGAACATGTCAATATATTAAAGCATCTTAAGCAAACTATCAATATTCCTATCATCATGAAGTTGGGCAACAATTTTACCAATCCTATTGCCTTGGTGGACCAATTGAAACAAAATGGAGCCGATGCAGTAGTGTTGTTTAATCGCTTTTTCCCCTTAGATGTAGATATTGATAATATGAAGACCGTGGCAGGTCAAATTTTAAGCAGCGGATTTGAATTGTCTAATTCTTTGCGTTGGACAGGATTTGCCTATAGCCGTTTGAATCCGATAAATATTGCCGTTTCCGGTGGTGTTCGTGATGCCGATGGCTTGGTGAAATCAATACTTGTAGGTGCTTCCGCCGTTGAATTGTGTAGTGTCATTTTTGAAAAAGGACCACAATATATAAATGTAATGAAAGAAAATTTGTCAGTATGGATGGAAAAACATCATTATACATCCATTTCACAATTCAAAGGATTGTTGCATTCTGATAGTGAAGGCGATGACACCGATTTGTTTGAACGTACTCAGTTTATCAAATATTTCGGTAGCAAAGAATAATCTTCATAAGTAGTATTAGCTGATTACAAAATAATCAGCCTTTTGTTTGTTATAAAAGAACAATCATAATTGAAAAAAGTTGACATTAGTCAACTTTTTTTTCTTGATTTTGTTTTTTCCTGTTATGTAGGTTCATCGTTCGGTCAATGCCTTGTGTGGCAAAGTCTTTAACTATTTCGTAGGATTCTTCAATACAGGGTTTTATTTGTTCTATTTCGTTTGTTTCAAATCTTCCCAAAACAAAATCCACTTGATAGCCCTTTGCAAAATCATTGCCGATGCCGATACGCAGACGAGCAAAGTTTATACTGTTTAAAATGGTAACAATATGGTTGATGCCATTGTGGCTGCCGCCTGTTCCTTTGGATTTAATTTTAAAAGTTCCTAATGGAATATCTTTGTCGTCTGCGATTACCATTAAATTGGAAAGTGGAATTTTGTGTTTGTCCAAATGATAACGAACGGCTTTTCCGCTGAGATTCATATAGGTGGTAGGTTTGGCTAAAATGATAGTCTTGCCTTTGTATTTAAAAGAACAAGTGTAGGCATATCTATCCGATTCAAAAACAAGATTTTGTTGTTGGGCAATATAATCCACCGCTGCAAAACCGATGTTGTGTCTTGTATGGCTGTATTCGTTGCCGATATTTCCTAATCCTACTATCAAGTATTTCATTTCAGGAGGAGTTGTATCGTTATCGATTGTTGTATTCTGCAATGTCGGTTCTAATCTGATTAGCCCGAGTTTTTGCAGTAGTTTCATCAATACTTTCAGCATAAATTCTAATAATTGGTTCGGTATTGGATTTCCTTAGATGTACCCATTCATTGTTGAACAATATTTTGACACCGTCTATGTCAACCACTTTTTCGTTTTTGTATTTTTCTTTGATGTATGCCAATACATTGTCAACATTTATATCGGGAGTAAGTTGTATTTTGTCTTTGTAGATAAAAAAGTTCGGGAATGTTTGTCGGTAGGCAGAACAAGTTATTTTCTTTTTTGCCAATGCTGTCAAAAACAAAGCAATGCCTACTAAAGCATCTCTGCCATAGTGTAGGGCAGGATAAATAACACCGCCATTGCCTTCTCCGCCGATAACGGCATGAACACGTTTCATTTCTTCTACCACATTGACTTCACCGACAGCAGAAGCAGAATATTGTCCGCCATGCTTTTCGGTTACAATTTTCAATGCTTGTGTAGAAGAAAGATTCGAAACGGTATTTCCACTTTGCTGACTGAGTACATATTCTGCCACCGATACCAAAGTGTATTCTTCACCGAAATAGGTTCCGTCTTCTTGGATAATCGCCAATCTATCTACATCAGGATCTACTACAAAACCTGCATCAACACGGTTGTGTTTGATATAGTCCATAGTGGTGGTTAAATTTTCCGGTAATGGTTCAGGAATATGAGGGAACATTCCATCCGGAGTACAATTTAATTCATGTACTTTTTCTACACCCAATTCTTTCAATAATTGTGGAATGGCTATTCCTCCGGTGGAATTTACGCAATCAACTGCTATATGAAAATGTGCATTCTTGATAGCGTCAACATCTACCAAATCTAATTGTTTGATAGCTTCAATATGGCGTGCAATAGCATCGTTGACTTGTGTGTATTTTCCTAATTCTGTGGTTGTTGCAAAATCAACTTTGTCAATATTTTCTGCTATTTCCAAAACATCTTTTCCCATTTGGGCAGAGAAAAATTCGCCTTTTTCATTCAAAAGTTTCAAGGCATTCCATTGCATTGGATTGTGGCTGGCAGTAATGATAATACCTCCATGTGCCTTTTGTGCAATGACTTCCATTTCTACTGTCGGTGTGGTTGACAATCCGATATCTATTACGTTGATACCCATTCCCAACAAAGTGCCGCATACTAAATGGTTGACCATATTGCCGGAAATTCTTGCATCACGTCCGACAACAACATGGATGGCTTGTTCGGGATGATTGTTTTTCATGATGATGGCAAAGGCAGTGGTGAATTTAAGAATGTCTATAGGGGTTAAATTGTCACCTTGCAAACCGCCAATGGTTCCTCTTATACCTGATATTGATTTTATTAAAGCCATGTTAATCTATGTTTACTTGTTTTTTTATTTCTAATGTGTCTAAATTGATGGCAAGCAAATGTCCTAAATCGTGGTGTCGTCCATATACACAACCATTGTCAATACAAATATAGTGGTATTTATCGGTATTGTTGGCTAAAATGGTGATGGCCTCCATAGAAATTGCATTGTGTCCGTGAATAACAATCCGATTTTTCAAAAAATCATTGTCGTATTGATTGTTGCTGCCAAATAAAAGAGACTGGATGTCTTGATAGGGATTGTCTATCTTAGCATTCAATCCTGCATGTGTAAGAATGGTATTGCCGACTTCAAAAAAGTAGGGCAGTGATTGCAAAAAAGAAATGTATGTTTCCGGTATTTCTAATGCATTTTGCACATGAAAACTCTTCAAAGTGTTGTAGCCGCCATCACGTTGCAACCAAGTGTCAATGATTTTTTTTGATTTTTTCTTGCCGAATAAAAACTGTTTTTTCTTGTTGATTTCCGTTTGGACAACTTTCAGCAAAAAATATTCATGATTGCCTTTTAGCACTTTAAAATGATATCCATCGGATTGTTTTTGAATGATATAGTCCAAAACTTCCTTGGATTTCATACCTCTATCTATCACATCGCCCAAAAAGTATATTTCATCATCTTTTTGAACACACAATACATTTTCAATTAATGATTGTAATGTGCTAAAGCATCCGTGAACATCGCCAATTGCCCAACGATTCATCTTCTATTTTTTTCCTTGATTGGCAACTGCTTCCATCATTTTTTTCAATGTTTCCGGATCTGCCAGATAATAATCTTTTATCAAATTCATATTATCGTCAAATTCAAAAACGTATGGAATTCCCGTAGGAATATTCATGTTGATGATATCCTCGTCGCTGATATTTTTCAAATATTTTACTATGCCCCGCAAGCTATTTCCGTGTGCTGCCACAATAACTTCTTTGCATTCTTGCAATTTTTTTGAAATATCGCTGTGCCAATAGGGCAAAATTCTATCAATAGTATCCGCCAAAGCTTCTGTTGACGGACGGGCTGCTTCATCGCTGATGCCTTGATATTTTACATCGTTGGCAGGGTGGCGTTGGTCGTTTATATCCAATTGGGGTGGACGAGTGCTATAGCTGCGTCTCCATATCAATACTTGTTCTTCTCCGAATTTTTCTACAGTTTCCTTTTTGTTCAATCCTTGTAAATTGCCGTAATGTTTTTCGTTCAAACGCCATGTTTTTTCTACTGGAATCCACAAAAGATTCATTTCTTCTAAAACAATATCCAATGTTTTGATGGCTCGTTTTAAATAGGAAGTATAGGCATATTTAAATTGAAATCCTTTTTCTTTCAACTGTTTTCCGGCTTCGTGTGCTTCTTGTACACCTTTTTCGGATAAATCTACATCGGTCCAGCCGGTAAATCTATTTTCTTTGTTCCATTCACTTTCTCCGTGACGAATTAAAACTAACTTATACATATTATCTAATTTCTATTGTGTTAATAATTTCTTTTCCGAATTTTTCATTCACCATTGTGATGGCTTGTGTCTTGTTGATTCTTAATTCATTTTTAACCAGTGGATTGGTCATATAAACCACTAATTTATTGCCCTTTAGTTCTATTTTTCGAGTATATTGCGAGAAAATTCCCATTGACTGCTTCCAAATTTGCTGCACTTTTACGCTGGCATATTTCTCCGCCAATTGAGGAGATTCTTCCAATAATTGTTGAATGAGTTCTTTTAGACTATATTCGTTTTTGTAGGGCATTATTCTTGTCTTAAAAGGTTGATTTGTTGTTGGCATTTTTCCAATGCTTCTTTATCGCCTAATGCATCAAGAATGGCAGCATAGTGTTCCAAAATATCTATATCTTTGTCACCTTGGTTGTGTAGGGCTTTTTCTATCCATATTCTGGCATTTTTCAAATCGGCTTTTTTGTAATATATCCATGCATGCGTATCTTGATAAGCAGCGGAATTGTTTTCTATTTTGTTGGCTTTTTCCGACATTTGCAAAGCCTTGTCCAACAAAGTGTCATGTTCTGCCAAACTATAGGCATATCCATTTAAATACAATGCATTGTCAGCTTGTTTTTGCACAGCTTTGTCATAATAAAAAATGGCACTATCCATCATTTCCAATTTATTGTAAGCACTTGCTTCCAAAAAGTCAAAACCGGCTTCATCGCTTAGATAGTTATAGTTAAATTTTCTGCCTTCTTCCAAAGTGTAAATGGTTTCTTGGTAAAATTCTAACTCTAATGCTGCCATGGCTTTGAGCAGGTAACTATATGGTTGTGACGGAAAAACGGTAATTGCAGTATGGGATTGTTGATACAAGTCTTGTGTTCTTCCCAATTGTAGCAAAATAGTAAGATATTGCTGCCATATTGGATATTTGGTTTCGTCTAAAGTAAGGGCTTTTTCGTATGCACTGGCGGCAGCAGACAAACTGTCATTTTTGTATAAAAAATCTCCATATACCGACCATACTTTTGCTTCGTCAGGATGCGTGCGAACCAAAATGTGCAATAATTCAAAGGCTATATCTTGGTGATTTTTATCATTGTAGAACGATAAAACTATTCTGATTTTTTCATCCACACTCAGTTCCGGAGATGCATAGGCTCCTTTTAAATATTTAAAGGCATCATTTGTCTTTTTGTTTTCAACGTAGTAGTTGTACAAACTGACATTGATATATGGATTGGTGGAATCTAATTGAAGTGCTTTTTGTAAATACGGCATGGCTTTTTCACTCATTTCATGATGGATATACATGTCAGCAATATCTATCAAATATTGAGGTTCATTAGGGTATGCATTGGCCAATTTTTCCATTTCATGTGCAGCATTGTCCACACGATTAAGTTTAAGCCATATATTTCGTTTGGCATCAGTAATGTCTTTGCTGACACCCATATGCAGTTCCATTTGGTCGTAGGCGGAAATGGCATCCCTAAGTTTGTTTTGATAGATTAAAGCAATGGCATATTTGAATAAATATTCTTGATTGTCGGGTTTTGCGTTAGCTATTTCTTTCCACAATTTTTCTGATTGTGAAAATTGTCCGATTGCATCGTAACTTTCCGCCAATAAAATTTTAAACCAATAGTTGGTGTCATTGATGGAAATGGCAGTATTCAATGCAGAAATGGCTTCTGTGGTTTTGTTTTTCAATAAAAGAATTTTTGCATATTCAAAATATGCCAAGTCATATTTGGGATTAGATTGAATTAAGTTTCTCAGCAGTATTTCTGCTTGCGATAAATTGCCTGACAATCGTTCTTTTACAGCTTCCAACAAGGTGTTGGATTGGTCTCTGTATTGTTCTAAGGAAACAAATAATTCTGTATCATTTTTTGATGAAGACTTCTTACTTTTCTTTGCCTTTTGGCAAAAAACATAATTATATGATAAAGTAAGAATCAAAATCAAACAAAGAATACGTTTCATAACTATTTTTTACCTGTATGACCAAAACCACCTTCTCCGCGTTCGCTGTCGTTGAGTTCAGAAGCCGGCTCCCAAGTAATTGTTTCGTGTTTTGCAATAATCATTTGTGCAATTCTATCACCGTGGTGAATGGTGAAGTCGGTGTTAGAAAGATTGATAAGTATTACTTTTATTTCTCCGCGATAGTCAGCATCGATAGTGCCGGGAGAATTGAGAACGGTAATACCGCTTTTGGCTGCCAAACCACTTCTGGGTCTGATTTGGGCTTCAAATCCGGCAGGAAGTTCAATGTGCAAGCCCGTTGGCACCATGACTCTTTGCATAGGTGCAATAGTGATGTCTTCAATAAGATTAGCTCTTATGTCCATACCTGCAGAAAAAGCTGTTTCGTATGCAGGCAGTGCATTGTTTGAGTGATTAACAATTTTTACTTTCATGTTGCAAAAAATGAATGAATTCAGTGGAGCTGGAGGGAGTCGAACCCTCGTCCAAACACGTTGCAAAAATGCTTTCTACACGCTTATCCTTGATTTAATTTTCGTTTGCAGACCTGCACAAGGCTATGCTAATCGGCAACTTATCCTCTAAAAGTTTCGCACTTGCAACGAGGCTTACTCATGCTATCTCCACTTTTCCGACACCTCAATTCCAAACGCCGTAGAGAAGGGCTTTTGGCGAGATGGCTTTCCTACGTAATCTGATTACGCAGCGAGAGCAAAATTGTTGTTTTCGCCATTTATTGTGGCATGAAAGTTGGCTATTGCGGAACCTACTTACAACGTCCGACGTGCTTACATTCCCACATACGAGCTGTCAAAACCAAGCAACCCCTTTATGTTTATGCAAACTGCAAATGTACAAAAAAAATAAATACAAAGAGCAAATATACGTAAAAAATATTAATTGTTGAAAACTAAATAGGTAGAAAATAAGGCAATATATTGATTTTCTCGTTTTTTTTTTATAATTTTGCTCCGTTTTTTTAATGTATAAAAATTACATTTAAACAATTGAAAATCAATAGGTATAAAATGAAGAATGTTTTCATGTTAATGAAAAAATATGCAAAATCAACTGCTATATTATTTTTGGTAGAGTTTGCCATTTTATTTTCTTCTTGCCAAAAACCTTTTTCTATCAATGCGACTTATGAAGATTTTCCTATTGTATATGCCATTTTTAATTTGAGTGACAGCACACAATACATAAAAGTTTATAAATCTTTTCTCACTGAAGGTAATGTAGAAGACTTGACCAAGGATTGGCATAATTATACCTATTTGGATAGTATTGAAGTATATGTGGAAGAATACGATAGCAAAGATACACTCTTGCAAATTATCAAATTTGACACAACAACAGAAATTCCCAAAGATTCCGGTATGTTTGCCTATCCGGAGCAATTGCTCTATAAAGCCAATTTGTCTATCAAAAGGGATTGTTCTTATAAATTGTGTGTGTTAAATCCATATACAAAAAAGATGGTTGTCGGCACAGCTCCGGTGGTAGATACGGTTCAATTAATGTCGCCAAGAAGAAATCAAGTAAAACCGGTCATGCTGTCATTGCCATTCACACAAGATTTTAAAGTGTCGTTTACCAAGGCGGCTAATGCTACCTATTATCGTGTTACTATGTCATATTATTATACGGAAATTATGTCAGATGGTACCGATAGAGCAGCCCAACCCATTGTATGGAATTTAGGTGGTGTCGATGGTGCGGCTATGTTAAATTTGTATTCCACAGCATCGTATAAGTCACAAAATTTGTTTAAATTGATTGCTGGCAAGGTGGTGGAAGATGATAGTGTAGTCAAGCGTCACACTGATTCTATCGTGATAGAAATTATTTCTCAAGGTGATGCTTTGACAAAATATATTTTGGCAACTACACCAACTTCAAGTATCAATCAAGAACAAGCTAATTATACCAATTTAACCGCATATAATACAGATACAAAAGAAGAAAAATACGTATTGGGAGTTTTTTCAATGATGAGTAAAAGTAAATTTCATTTTGATGATTTTGCAACACCGGGTACTCGCGATACATTGCTATATGGACAATATACTAAAGATTTGAAATTTACAGATATCCATTAGTAGCATGAAAGAGGGGGTTTGGAATAGATTAAAAACGAAAGCTAAAGAGCGTTTTCGTATTGTTGTTTTAAGTGATGATTCATTTAAAGAACGATTCTCATTTCGATTTACTCCATTAACATTTATCTCTATCATTATTGTAAGTATGGTGCTGTTGATTGCATTGACAAGTGTAATAATTGCTTTTACTCCCTTAAGAGAATATATTCCCGGCTATGGTAGCGGGTATTCTAAAGAGCAAGTGAGACGTTTGTCGCAAAGAATGGATTCTTTGAATTTGGTAATAGACCAATATGGAAACTATGAAAAAAGTATCAAAGCTGTTGTTTTAGGTGTGGTTGATAGTCCAGATTCAATTTTTGTAGAAGATGCCAAACAAAGCGAAAAAATCGTTAAAGATAGTGTGTTGAAAATGTCAAAATTTGATAGTTTGCTGATGAAAATCAATATGGTTGGCAATACACATAAGGAAGAAGTATCCGTACAAACAGTTGCATCTAACAATACAGATAAAATTTTGTTGTTCGCACCGGCTAAAGGGCGTATTGTCAGTGATAAGCAACATGAAGGAGTTGATATCGCATGCTCTGCCTCTTCATCGGTATTTGCATCAAAATCCGGTTCAGTTATACAGGTGGGAAGAGTAAACGATAAATATATTTGCATACTTCAACATCCTAACAATATAATTACTATCTATCAATTGGCAACCATGCCAATGGTAAAGGTAGGGCAAGTAGTGAGAGAACGACAAGCAATTGCAATTTTAGATAAAGAACAAATAGTACATTTTGAATTGTGGATAGAAGGTAATTCCGTAGACCCACAAGAATATATAATTTTTTAATAATATGGCAAAAAAAGAGAAAGAAGTACCACTAAGAGTGATTTACGAAGACAATCATCTCATTGCAATAAACAAAAAAAGTGGCGATATAGTGCAAGCAGACAAAACAGGAGATGAGACATTACCGGATAAGATTAAAGAATATATAAAAGAAAAATACAATAAATCCGGAAATGTATTTTGCGGAGTGATTCATAGAATAGATAGACCGGTAAGCGGAGTAGTGATATTTGCCAAAACATCTAAGGCATTGGCAAGAATGAATCAATTGGTACACGATAGACAAATGAAAAAAATCTATTGGGCAATTGTTAAAAAAGCACCGGAACCGGCAGAAGGTAATTTGATACATTATTTATATAGAGACGAAAGAAACAATAAAACATTAGTATCAAGAGTTCCGAAAGATGGCTATTTGAAGGCAGAATTAAATTATAAAATTATTTCACAATCAGACAATTACTATCTTTTAGAAGTGGAATTGATAACAGGTCGTCATCATCAAATTAGAGCACAATTGGCAGATATAGGTTGCCCCATAAGAGGAGATTTAAAATATGGTTTTCCTCGTTCATGTGTTGATGGTTCAATCGGTTTACATGCAAGAAGTGTCACCTTTATACATCCTGTAGGATTGCAAACTACAGTCATAGAAGCAGATCCACCAAGAGAAAAATTGTGGAATCATTTTTGCGAAATATTGAACATTAATCGTTCTCAACTATAATTTTTTCTTGTACATCAATAGAGTATTGGTGTATTTTTTGAAAAATTTCTATCACCAAGTCAGGGTCAATGCCAAGTTGGATAGACTTTGACTTGGTTTCGTTTAATACCTGCTGCCAGCGATCTACTTGCAAAATAGGTAAATTGTGTTCTTTTTTGTATGCTGCTATCATCTTTGATAGTTCTGTCCGTTTGCCGATTAAGGCAATAAGAGCATCATCAATTTCATCAATAGAAAGACGATAGTTGGCTAAATCGTTTTGTGCTACGGAATGTTTGGTTGATTGCGGAAATGTTAGTGTTTGTAAAAGATGTTGATATCCACTAACAGGTAATTGCTGCTCTTTATCACTTAATGCCATTTCAGGATTACAATGTGTTTCAATCATCAGTCCGTCCACATCCAAGAGGAGAGCCTTTTGTGTAAGTGCTTGTATCAAATGTCTGTTTCCTGCAATATGACTTGGATCAAAAATGATAGGAATATCTTTATAATGTTGTTTAAAATCAATTAAATGTAACCAAGAAGGATCGTTGCGGTAAGTGTGGGGAATATCGGTGCTACCTCCACGATAAATAGCCGCTAACCGGCTAATGCCATATTTGTAGAATCGTTCAAAATGTCCGTACCATAGTTTGATATCTATGGCAATAGGATTTTTAATAAAAATACTGATATCCAAATTTTTGGCTGATTTGGCAATTTCTTCCACCATAAAAGGATTAACACTGGTTCGAGCTCCTATCCAAAAATGTGTTATATCATATTTTAAAGCTATTTCTAAATGCTCCGGTTTTCCAATTTCAATACAAGAATCCAAATGCAGTTGCTCTTTTATTTCTTTCAACCAGGGCAATCCGCTTTCACCAATACCTTCAAAAGAATTGGGAGACGATCTGGGTTTCCAAATGCCACACCTGAATAAGTCAATTTGCTTAGTGGCAAGTAGTTCTTGTGCAGTTTGCAATACTTGTTGATGGCTTTCTGCACTGCAAGGGCCTGCTATTAAAAACGGTCTTTTTAATTTATCTTTGTCAAATATAGGCGTCAGGTTCATGCTTAGTGCTTATAGTCAATGATTTTGGTTTCACGTATAAACCCGTTGTAGATATAAAATTGACCGCCGGTGGCCTTGTTTTCTGTGTGAGCAATATATTGATATATCATTCCGACATTTTCAGCATATTGTTCTTTTTCAACATCTTGATTGATAATTGATGTGAATTCATGCAGACAAATGCTGATGGTTTTGTCAAAGGATAAACTGCCAATTGTAGCAGGTGTTTTGTAACCGGTAACGTAGGCATTGGTGTTTTTAACGTTTGCATTAATGATGCCGGTGTTGGGATAGTGGGTTTGATAGAAAAGTGTGGAATCAATGCTTATATATTCATTCCAAGCGGAATGTTCCAAAATAGGAAATACCATTTTACAATAGGTGAGATTTTCTTCCACTCTTTCCACAAATAGTTTTTCTTTTCTTAAAAAATAAACATGTTTAAGTTGCCATTCTTGACTTTCATCAGCACGAAAATAACATTCTAATCGATATAAGGTATCTTTGTTCGGGGTGACAATTTCTGATTCAATCAATTCTTTAGTTTGGTAGTAGCTTGAATCTACGGTAGAATTGAAATCATCCCAAATAATTTCTTTCACTTGATAGATTTGCCAAAAACCGACTTCAATAGGGAAATATTCATACCCATAGTCAGTAGAAGGTTCTTGGTATGGTTTTTCTTTGCATGCTGAAAATAGGATAGCTGTAATGTAAAATAAAATCAATAATGTTGTTTTTGTGTTCATAATTATTCAATAATTCCTCCGCAAACTATGTCATCATTTTCATATAGAACTGCAGATTGCCCGGGAGTGACGGCAAAAACAGGTTCATTGAAGGTAACTTGTAATTTGTCGCCAACTTGTTGGGCAACACATGTAGTACCTTGATTGTTGTATCTAATTTTACAAGTTAAATTCATTGGTTTGTATAAGTTATTATATTTCATAAAGTTGACATTCGATATGATAAGATAAGTCTTGTACAAATCTTCTCTTTCTCCCAATGTAACTTCATTTTTTTCTGCATCTATACGGGTAACATATACAGGATGACCTGCAGCATATTCCAAGCCACGTCTTTGTCCGATTGTATAAAATGGAAATCCTTTGTGGGTGCCTAAAATTTTTCCTTCAGAATTGATGATTTTTCCTTCCTTAATATGTTGGTCAAAGTCAGCGACATTTTCTTTCAAAAAATCACGATAATTATCGTTAGGAATAAAGCAAATTTCTTGACTCTCGGTTTTTTCTGCAATTTTTGTAAAACCATTTTCTTTGGCTATCGCTCTTACTTCTGTCTTGGTTAGTGCTCCAAGTGGGAATAGGGTACGTTTTAAATGTTCTTGTGATAATTTCCATAGAAAATAAGTCTGGTCTTTTTGTATGTCTATTCCTTTTTGCAAAAAATATCTATTGTTATCAGTAGATATTCGGGCATAGTGTCCTGTAGCAAACCATTGACAATGATGTTCATCGGCAAATTGTAACAATCGTCCCCATTTGATAATCGGATTGCACAACACGCATGGGTTCGGCGTGCGACCTGATAAGTATTCATTGATAAAATTTGCAATAACTGTTTGACGAAATTCTTCGCGAGTGTCAATGACATGGTGCTCAAAACCTAATTTCTCTGCCAAATGTTTGGCTTCAAAAATAGATTCCACCGAACAGCAACCTTTTTCTTTGGCAATGCAACTTTCTTTAATGCTGTCAAAGGTACGGAAAGTGGCTCCTACAATTTCGTAGCCTTGTTGTTGTAGGAGTATGGCAGCCACACTGCTGTCAACGCCACCACTCATCGCCAAAAGAATTCTGCCTTTACTCATCTTTGTCGGAAGGTTCGTTTTCGTTGAGGAGAGACTTTAAAGAACGGCATTCTTCACCGGTAGCAATAACAGGAAAATTCGGATTGGGATATATCAAAATTTCTGCTTCTTCAACACCATCTTCGTCAGTAGAATAGGTGACTTTTTTCACCGAACGGTAGGAGGAAAGAAAATTTGGATTGAGGAAAATGAATAAACTAACGCCTGCAAGACTTTCTATTTCTTCTAAAGTAGTGTTGATAATCGTGAATTTTTTCTTATTGAACAATTGCATGATTATATTGTCACCCTGATTGTAAAAATAGGCGATTTGTGTGGCATTGATTTTTAACCATTGTCCTTGAATTTGGAATCCTAAAATGGTTGAAGTAGCTAATCCATTGACAATTTCTTCTATTTTCAATTCATTGCCGTTTTCGTTGTAACGAGTCCATGTGCCATTTCTTAAATCATTGACATATTGTCCCTTTACCCAAATTTTTCCACTCTCATAGCAGCATTGAAAATTCCCTTGCATTTTGCCGTTTTCGTAGTTCATAGATATTCTTGGCTGTCCGCTGGCATAATAAGTTTTATAAGGACCATGTAGTTTTCCTTTGTGCCAGGAGATGTCTTCTACTAAAATGCCGTCTCGAGGAGAATAGTTTTTGCAAGAACCTTCTTTGAGTCCTTTATCCCAGTTTTCTTCTGAAATCAGTACTCCTTTTGCACTATAATATAGCCATTTGCCATTTTTTTGTTTGTCAATATATTCACCTTCAGCAGCTTTTTGTCCATTGCGGTGATAGATAATGGCATCAACTTTTGGAGAATTGATATAATATTTAGAATAGGTTTCAATTTGACCATTGTCATAGTAGTGGTACATAACGCCAATAGGGCTGCCATTGTAGAATTGTCCTTCCCACAAAAGATGACCATTGTCGTATTGTTTCCAATAACCATATTTTTTGCCAAATTTATCCGTTCGGTTCAAAGTATCGGATTGTTGACCGAAAATATATGATTGAGAAACTATTACAAATGCGATAAATATTACAATCTTCTTCATTATTTTCAATATTTGAATGGTTAAAAATCAAACTACAAAATTACATTAAAAAAAGATATTATCATCAATTATAAAAAATTTTTTTTATTCAATAATAAAAATATAATATGTGCGTTTAAATTTCAAATAAATGTGAAATAAAAACGATTGCTTATGAACAATTTTACTCTTTCAACCTCGAAAAACGACAAACCATCAAAGAATAATTATCCTAGAAAACAAGTTTTGGAAAGAATTTTTAACTATTCCAAGGCATTGCAAGTAGAATATGTCCAAAATTTCGGAAAATTAATTTTTGCCAATAACTAGTTAGCAAGTTTGTCTAATGCATAATGAGCAGTTAACGCTGTTTACTTTACCGGTAATATTAGTGTATATATTATTGATTGTTTTTATATACGCTATAGTAGGTCGTACTATCTATGCAAAAGATAAAAAATTATATCACTTACTGATATTTGGTTTGTTGATAAAAATATTTGGGGGTATTGCCTTTGCAATGCTTTATGAATTTCATTATAGATGGGCAGGCGATACCTTTTATTATTTTAGAAATTCATGCTATTTAGCTAAAACATTTTGGAATAGTCCATTATCTTACTTTAGAATACTCTTCGACACAGTTGATGCATCCAACATTGGTATGATAGATACCACTTATTATAATCCTCTTTTCCGTTTAAACAATGCTAGTGGAATTTATTCCATGCACCGATTTACATCTGTGTTTGCTATTGCCGGTTTCGACAATTATTATTTAATTAGCATTTTGATGAATGGATTTTTATATTTGTTGAATTGGAAAGTATTTCGTTTTGTTGACAAAATGTTTCCAAATCATACAAAAATTACCTTTATTGCATTTATGTGTGTGCCTTCAGTTATTTTGTTTAGTTCCGGAATTATGAAAGATGCATACGTCTATTCTTTTTCCGGAATGATGTTGTTATATTTGTATAGATTGTTTTTTGACCGACAAATTGGAGTTGGCAATATTATTAAGTTGTTGTTTTCCGTTTATGTTGTTTATTCATTGAAACCTTATGTTTTGTTTGCTTTGTTTTTAGCATTTTTTGTTTGGTTTGGTTTTACATATTTATATAAAGTTAAAAATAAGGTTTTAAGAGTTATAATATTGCCTATAGTGATGGTTGTAATGTCAGTGGTGGCATTATACGGAATGACTACCTTAGGTAATATGTTGGGAGGAAAATATGCTTCCGTAGATGCCATGGTGGAAAGTGCATCTCTTTCTCAATACGACTTAAAACAAGATTATTATCAAGGACAATCGTTTGATATTGGAGGTTATGATGATGTTAATGGAGCTGTTTCGGTAGCACCATTAGCGATAATTGCCGGTTTGTATAGGCCATTTCTATGGGAAGTGCGTTCGGCTGCAATGCTGTTTTCTGGGGTGGAAAATTTTGTTTTGCTACTTATATCAATATATGTAATATTAGTGGTCGGACTTAAAAAGACCTACCAACTGATTAATGAAAATCTTTTTTTCTTATATTGTCTTATTTTTACTTTATTGTTGGCATGTGGAGTAGGCTTGTCTACATCAAATTTTGGTGCTTTGGTGCGATTTAGAATTCCATTTGTGCCATATTTCTTCTTTATTTTGTTATATATTTCTAATGTATATAGGAAGAGTAAAAATATGCCATTGGTGAAAGAAGATCATTAAAATTGAGTAAATATGAATGTACTATATATTTCTTATGATGGGTTGACAGATACTTTAGGTCGTTCACAAGTGTTGCCATATCTTTGCGGTTTGTCGGACAAAGGACATCAAATCACAGTGTTATCTTGCGATAAACCAAATATTTATAAATTGGAAAACGAAAAAGTTAAACAGATAACCGAAGCAAACAATATTCTTTGGTATAGTGTTCCTTATAGTAAAAAATATCCCATTATTTCAGCTTTGCACAATATGCGTAATATGAAGCGAATGGCGATTAAATTGTGCAAAGAGAATCATTATCAATTAGTGCATTGTCGCAGTTATATGGCCGGAAGTATCGGTTTGGATTTGAAAAGAAATTTTCATGTCAAATTTATTTTCGACATGCGAGGTTTTTTTGCCGATGAGCGGGTGGATGGTCATGTGTGGAATCGTAAGAAATTGATATATAATTTGGTATATAAATATTTCAAATACAAAGAAAAACAATTACAATCGCAGGCTGACTATATTGTTTCTTTGACCAATGCAGGAAAAAAAGTGATGATAGAGCAAATGCATGTTACCACACCGATTGAAGTAATTCCATGTTGTGCCGATTTGCATCATTTTTCTATGCAAAATGTTCAAGCAGAAGAAAAAGAACATTTAAGAAAAGAATTGAAAATCAATGATGATGATTTTGTAATTTCTTATGTGGGCTCTTTTGGTACTTGGTATATGTTTTCAGAAATGATGGATTTTGTGAGAGTGTTAATGCAAAAACGTGCTCATGTCAAATTCTTGATTCTCACACCTGATGATAGACAACAAATTATTACCGCAGCAGCAAAATATGGTATAAAAGAGGATAGATTGGTGATAAAACGTGTCTCAAGAGAGCAAATGCCATTGCATATTGCATTGTCAGACATTTCTATATTTTTTATTCAGCCGGTGTTTTCCAAAAAGGCATCTTCGCCAACAAAAATGGGGGAATTGCTGGGTATGGGCATTCCTTTGATTGTCAATGCGGGAGTGGGTGATGTGGACGAAATTGTTGCAGATACCCATTGTGGAATAGTTGTCAAAGAATTCAATCATGAAAACTATGCCAAAGCGATTGATCAAATAGATGCTTTGTTGACGATGGACAAAGTATTATTGATACAAGCAGCCCAAAAATATTATTCTTTGGAATGGGGTGTGGATAAGTATAACAAAATCTATAATTTTCTAAACAATTAGAATATTATCCGTTCATAGAAATTAAAAATTCTTCATTGGAACGGGTAGTTGACATTCTTTGTTTTACAAATTCCATTGCTTCAATAGAAGTCATATCTGCTAAGTGATTTCGTAAAATCCACATTCTCTTTAATGTAGATTCTTCTTGAAGAAGATCATCTCTACGAGTGCTTGATGCAATAATGTCAACGGCAGGGAATATCCGCTTGTTGGATAATTTTCTATCTAATTGCAATTCCATGTTACCGGTTCCTTTAAATTCCTCAAAAATTACTTCGTCCATTTTGGAACCGGTTTCTGTCAATGCAGTGGCAATAATAGTAAGAGAACCTCCGTTTTCAATTTTACGGGCAGCACCGAAAAATCTTTTAGGTTTTTGCAATGCATTGGCTTCTACACCGCCTGAAAGAACCTTTCCGGAAGCAGGTGCCATTGTATTGTAAGCTCTTGCCAATCGAGTGATGGAATCTAATAATATACATACATCATGACCACATTCTACCATACGTTTGGCTTTTTCTAATACTATGTTGGCAATTCTTACATGGCGTTCTGCAGGTTCGTCAAATGTGGAGGCAATTACTTCGGCTTTTACACTGCGAGCCATATCGGTAACTTCTTCCGGACGTTCGTCTATCAACAATATAATAAGATATATTTCAGGATGATTGTAGGCAATAGAATTGGCAACTTCTTTTAAAAGAACAGTTTTTCCTGTTTTGGGTTGAGCAACGATCAATCCGCGTTGGCCCTTGCCTATAGGAGCAAATAAGTCAATAATTCTCATAGAGATATTGTTCTCATCTTTTCTTATCAAATTGATTTTTTCGTCAGGGAAAAGCGGTGTTAGAAAGTCAAAAGGAATTCTATCTCGCACTTCTTCCGGTGATTTCCCATTAATAAAGTTGATTTTTAATAATGGAAAATATTTTTCTCCTTCTTTTGGCGGACGAACTATGCCGGTAATGACATCACCTGTTTTTAAACCAAAGAGTTTTATTTGTGAATGAGATACATATACATCATCAGGAGAACTCAAATAATTATAGTCAGCTGAACGTAGGTAGCCGTAGTTATCGGGCAATATTTCCAAAACTCCTTCAACATCTACATTGCCCAAAAAGTCAATGTCTTTCGGCACCATACCTTTGATGGTATTAGATGGTTGATTTTGAGTGGTATTAGAAGAAATGTTTTCTGTTGGGGTGTTTTCCGATTTATTACTATCTGCAGTTGCTGGTGTATTATTTTCTGCTGTTATCTCATTAGTGGCATGATTATTTTGGTATGGAATATTGGTCTTTTCTTTTTTGTCATGGAGGTGATGTTCCTGATGGTTATTGGTGTTTTCGAAGTTGATACGCTCTCTTTTTTGGCGTTTCTGATGTGGTTCGAAATGTTTTTTTTGTTTTTCTATATTAACTTGTTCCGCAGGTGCAACAATAGTATTTTCTGTTTCTTGAGAAGTTGATTGAGGTGTTTCTACTTTTACCACCTCAGTTTTTTTGAAATTGGATATTTGATCCATGTGATTTTGAAATTCTCTCAATTTGAATAAGAGTGCTGTTCTGTCAAGAGTTTCGAATCCTGCAATTTTTCTACTTCGTGCAAATGCTTTTAACTCTGCTGTAGTTTTGCTATCTAATGTATCAATATCTAATCTTTGAATTTTATTTGCCATAAATTTTATATATATGTTTCAATATTACATTAAAAATTTTCTTGGATTGATTTGTGGGATTGGTTGTTAATGACTGCCGTGAAAGCGAATGCAAAGGTATAATATTTTTTTGAAATAAATTCAATTTTGAAAAAAATAATATTTTTGAAGATAATTCTTTTTAACAAATAGAAAAATTGTATCTTTGCAAAATTTTAAATTATTAGAACTATGGCAAAAGGAAATTTTTTAAAGGAGTTTAAAGACTTCGCAATGAGAGGCAATGTTGTAGATATGGCTGTCGGTGTAATCATCGGCGGTGCTTTTGGAAAAATTGTATCCTCTTTAGTTAGTGACATTATAATGCCGCCGATAGGATGGTTGATAGGTGGTGTTAGTTTTACAGAGTTGAGTGTAAAAATACCGGCAATTTTACCATGGCATGATGCAGCGGCAGAGCCTGTTATGTGGAATTATGGCAATTTTATTCAAGTGGTGATAGATTTCATCATTGTTGCATTCTGTATCTTTATGATAATAAAAGGAATTAATAAATTGTCAAATCTCAAAAAGAAAGAGGAAGAAACACCTGCAACTCCTCCAGCACCATCAAAAGAAGAAGTGTTGTTGACAGAAATTAGAGATTTATTGAAAGAACAAAAAAAATAAATAATAGATAGGTGTCGTAGAGACACCTATTTTTTTATAAAATTCATTTTGCAATGTTAAAAAGAAATCAAGCATCTTTGTGGTATCGTTGTTGGCATCAGTATGTCACTATGATGATGTTTAAATGGTTTTCAAAAGTAGAGGTGGTCGGAAAAGAAAACATCCCTCTTGACAAAAAATATATAATGATTCCCAATCACCAAAATGCTGCTATAGACAGTATTGTGTTGGCGACTTTGGTGCCACAGCCTGTATTGTTTTTTGTTCGTTCCGATATGTTCAAAAAGCCTTTAGCCAACAAATTCTTGCGGTCTTTGAAAATGATACCAGCATATCGGCAAAAAGAAAATTTTCAAGATGTGAAGAAAAATGAAGAAAATATTCAATTGTCGGTAGATATTTTGCAGCATGGAGAAACTATTTGCATGATGCCGGAAGGAGGACAAGATGAAAAGCATCGTTTGCGGACTTTTGTAAAAGGTCCTTTTAGAATAGCTTTTTCTACATTAAAAAATAATCCGCAAGAAGATGTCTTTATGTTGCCGATAGGATTAGAATATGGTCATTATGACAAGTTCGGCTATCCTTTGTTAATCAACATTGGCCAACCAATTTCCACAAAAAAATATTACTACGAAAACAATCAGGATGTTCCTTTGGCTATCAATGCCATTAGAGACATTGCTTATGAAGAGGTGAAAAAATTGATGTTTAATATTCAAGATTTAAATCACTATCAAGATTTGTACATAGTTAGCCATATTTGTCAAAATATGGAGATGCAAAAAAATAATTTAGAGCCTACTTTGTTCAACCAAATGAAAATACGGCAAGCAATTGTTGACAAACTTTCCATGATAGAAGATGAGAATTTTTGGCAATCAATAAGTCAATGTAATCAATATTTCAAGCGAAACAAAATAGATGTATTATTGCTATCTATGGCGGAAAGCGAAAGCAAACTGAAAAATAGTCTTATTTGTTTGTTGAGTTTGCCTTTCTTTTTATCGGGTGTTATTGGTAACGAGCTTATTTGGTTGATATTAAAATGGTTGGATAAAATAAGTCCAACGGGTTTTAATGCCACTATTAAATATGCCATGTATTTGGTGCTGTCACCTTTGTATCATATCATTTTAGCATTAGTATTTGGTTTGATATTTCATTCTTGGTGGTTGGCAATAGGAATATTGCTTCTAATGCCATTAATTGCAGTTTTTTGCATGCAAGTTGTGAAAAATTATCGTGTTTGGATCTATCAATTTTTCCACCAACAAGCCAAAAAAGAAATGTTGAAATTGAGAGACTGGGTGAGAAAATATTTGTAATTGATAAAACAAAAAACACTGACAATCAACTTGTCAGTGTTGTACCCAGGGCCGGGATCGAACCGGCATGAGTGTAACCTCAATGGTGTTTGAGACCATCGCGTCTACCAATTCCGCCACCTGGGC